>NZ_JBHWGV010000018.1:0-64276 GCF_042732955.1 Kitasatospora sp. NPDC059747
CCGGTGGCCGGCGTCCCCGGCCGGTCAGCCTACGCCGCCGGCTCGGCCTCGATCTCGATCACCTGCGCGGGACCCGCCCGGAACGCCGGGCCGGCGGCGTCCGCGGCCACCATGTGCGGGGTGGCGTCGTGCGCGGCCAACGCCTCGCGCGATGCCCAGAGTTCGGTGAGGACGAACCGGTCCGGATCGCCGACGACCCGGTGCAGGTCGTACTGCAGGCACCCCTCTTCGGCCCGCACGAGCGGCGCGAGGCGTTCGTAGGCGTCGAGCTGCTCCTGGCCGCGGCCCGGGAGGGTGGTGATGTGGACGTGGAGGCGTACGGACTGTGGCATGTGAGTGAGCGTAGATCGGTGAGGCCCGCCGGGGAACCGGGATCTCACCTGGCAGACGTGCCTGTACCTACTGGTATGTACAATCGTGGGCGGATGGATCGGTCCCGCGGCCGTGGCCCCATGGCGCGCGGTCGGTCGATGGGGAGGAACCCGCTATGCCGCCCGGCCGGGGGCCCCATTGAATGTTCATGTGACATGGCCGCATCGTGCACGGCTGTGGCAGTCCATGTCATCCGTGGAGTGCGGCTGATACGCTGCGAGAATGACCACCCACGACGAGGCGACCGCGGTGCGGGCGGGCGAGCAGGACGGCCTCTGGCTCAGCCCGGCCGAGCTGGACTCCTGGCTGTCGGTGGTGCGGCTGATGACGCGGCTGCCCTGGGCCATCGACGCCCAGCTGCAGCGCGACGCCGATCTGAGCATGGTCGAGTACATGACGCTGGCGATGCTGTCCGAGGCCCCCGAGTGGACCTTGCGCATGAGCGTCCTCGCCGAGAACACCAGCACGTCGCTGTCCCGGCTCTCGCACCTGGTCAAGCGACTGGAGGGCCGCGGCTACGTCCGCCGGGAGGCCGACCCCGCGGACGGGCGCTTCACCAACGCCATCCTGCTGCCCGTCGGCATGGCCAAGCTCGAAACGGCAGCACCCGCCCACGTGGCCTTCGTCCGCCGCCTCGTCGTGGACAACCTCTCCGGCGAGCGCCTGCGCCGGCTCGGGCAGGACGCCGAGCGCATCCTGCAGCGCATCGACTCGCCTGCTCGTTGACGATTCAAGTCGCCTGTAGGGCGCAGGGCGATCAAGTGTCCTGAAAATTCCCGCCTTCCAGCCTCTTGCGCTCGGAGATGACTTGAACGTTAAAGTGAATGTGTACCGCAAGCCACCGCAGGGATCGGAAGGATCGAGATGTCCCACGACAACGAGAAGATCATCCGCGCCGCGTACCAGGTCGCCGAGGAGCAGGACGTCGCCGGCTGGGTCGCGGCCTTCACGGAGGACGGCACCTTCACCGACATGTCCATCCCGTTCACGTACCGCGGTGCCGAGGAGCTCGGAAAGACGGTCGAGGTGTACGCCAAGGCCTTCCCCGACATGCACCGCGAGCTGGAGCGGTTCTACGTCACCGGCGACATCGTGATCGTGCAGCTGCGCCTGCAGGGCACCCACCTCGGGCCGCTGGAGACGCCCGCCGGGACGGTTCCGCCCACCGGCAAGCGGATGGACGCGCCGTGCTGCGACGTGTTCGAGCTGGCCGACGGCAAGATCAAGCGCTTCGACTGCTACGCGGAGGGCTCCGTCATCGCCCGCCAGCTCGGCCTCGGCTGAGCCCGTTCGGGGGAACAGGAGCCGATTCGTGCTTGTTGTCGCTTGAGCCTTCAAGTTCACAGGCTTAGGGTTTGACTTGAAGGCTCAAGTGAAGCAGGAGGGTTCATCATGACCACCGCCACGCCGACGCCGGGCCGCTACGCCATCGACGTCCCCCGCTCCGAGATCACCTTCACCACCAAGCACCTGTTCGGACTGGGCACGGTCCGCGGCAGCTTCCGGCTCCGCGGCGGCACCGTCTCGCTGGCCGAGCCGCTCACCGCCAGCCGGGTGGACGCCGTCGCCGACGCGGGCAGCTTCGACACCGGCAACAAGAACCGCGACCGCCAGGTCCTGTCCAAGGCCCTGCTGGACACCGCCACCTACCCGGACATCCGCTTCACCGCCACCGGGGCCGAACTGGACCAAACCGGCGTCTGGGCCCTGCGGGGCGAGCTGACCGCCCACGGCACCGGCGCGCCCGTCACCTTCACCGTGACCAGCGCCGACGTCGACGGCGACGAGATCGCCGTGGAGGCCACCGCGACCGTCGACCGCTACGCCCACGGCGTCACCGGGCTCAAGGGCGTGGCCGGGCGCCGCCTCCGGCTGACCGCGACCGTCCGGGCCCGCCTGACGGACGCGAACCGGACCGACGGAAGCCCCGCCTAGCCTCGCCCCGCCCGGCCTCGTTCGGCCGAGCCGTACGCAAGGAGTGAACGTCATGACCACGCTCAAGATCGCCGTGATCCTCGGCAGCACCCGTCCCGGCCGCAACGGGAAGGCCGTCGCCGACTGGGTCGTCGACCGGGCCGGCGCCCGGACCGGCGCCGAGTACGAGCTCGTCGACCTCGCGGACTGGCCGCTGCCGTTCATGGACGAGCCGATGCCGCCGGCCATGGGTCAGTACCAGGGCGAGCACACCAAGGCGTGGGCGGCCAAGGTCGCGGAGTTCGACGGCTACGTCTTCGTCACCCCCGAGTACAACCACTCCCTCCCGGGCGTGCTGAAGAACGCCATCGACTTCGCCTACGCCGAATGGAACAACAAGGCGGCCGCCATCGTGTCGTACGGCACCGTCGGTGGCATCCGGGCCGCCGAGCACCTGCGCACCGTCGCCAGCGCGGTCCAACTCGCCCATGTGAACCAGCAGCTGGCCTTCTCGCTGTTCACCGACTTCGAGGACCTCTCGCTCTTCAAGCCCGGCGCGCACCACGACGCCGCGGCCACCAAGCTGTTCGAAGAGCTGGAGTCCTGGGCGGCGGCCATGCGGACCGTCCGAAACTGACGGCCGAGTCCGCACGTCCGGACAGGGGAGACGTCATGCCCGAACACACCTCGACCGTCGCGGCCGCCGGCTCGTACGCCCTCGGCCCCCGGCGGGTGCACCGCATCGGATACGGTGCGATGCAGCTGGCCGGCGACAACGTCTTCGGCCCGCCCCGCGACCGCGACGAGGCGGTACGCGTGCTGCGTGCCGCGGTCGCCGGCGGCGTCGACCGCCACCGCCCAGTGGTGCCCCTTGCCGGCGTCGATGCCGACCCATATCCGATCGTGAGACGCGCTCAAGCCCATCGCTCCGTATCCATCGTGACCAGCACCTCGTGGTCCGTAGAACACTCCGCCGACAGGTCCCTGACCAGCGATGACCGCAGTTCTCAATCAATGGTCGGAGCGTCCCGAAGGACCGCGCGGCCATTTCTTCGCAGCCACGGACGGCAACCGACCATCAGCCACACCCGGTCCTCCCGGACCGCCTCACATTCTTAGGGACGGACCATGACCCGCACCGTCGCCGACCTCATGCGGCGCAACCTCCTCGCCGTCTTCAACGAGCCGGACCCCGTCCGCCGCGCCGCGGCCATCGCCGGGACCTACGCCGAGGACGTGGTCTGGCACGAGCCCGACCGCGTCGTCCGCGGGCGTGCGGCCCTCGCGCAGCGCGCGGCCGAGCTGCGGGAGGAGACGCCGGACTGGGTCTTCGAACCGGACGGTCCCGTCTCCGTGAACGACGACCTCGGCCACCTCGGGTTCCGCTTCGGTCCGGCCGGCCGGCCGCCCGTCGTGACCGGGATGGACATCGCCCGCTGCAAGGACGGCGTGATCGTCGAGCTCTACACGTTCGTCGACGGCGCCGGTCCGGAGAGCGCCTGACTCATCCGGACTCGCCACCCGTCCCCGCGCGGGGTTCACGGTCGGCGGCCGGGTCGGCGTCGCGCAGGCTGTTGTACGGCTCAGGGCGTGGAGGGGCGGGTCTCGGTCCAGTCCACCATCAGGCGGCGCTCGGCGAAGAGCCACGTGCCGTCCTGCTTGACGTACTCGTCCAGGTAGCGGATCGACGCGACCATGATCGTGCGTTCGGTGTCCGTCCCGTACGAAACGTGGTGGGCCAGGCAGTAGCTCTCGCCGGAACCGCGTCGGCCGTCGGTATCGAGGAACACGGTGCTCTGGCCGTTGAAGTGGGTGGTCGCCCGGTAGGTGTTGAGGTTGTCGAAGACCGGGGCGAGGGACCCGCGGCCGTGCAGCTCCTGGGTCGGCTCGGCCGCGATGGCGTCCATGAAGACCAGGAAGCGGCAGTCCTCCGTGAACAGGGCCAGCTGGCCCTTCGCGTCCCGGCGGTCCGCGCAGTGCGCGTAGGCGTCGACCAGTTCGCGGATGGCGAGCCGGTCGGCGGCCTCCCCGGGCGGGACCGTGGCGTGGGGCGACATGGCGACTCCCCTCGTAAACTATTTGACACCTGTATAAGACATCGGTCGCGGGCCACCCGCAACCGGGCGGAGGGGCCGGGAGGCGAGCGGCGTGAGCACCGTGGACGACAGGACCGATCCGCGCGTCGCCCGGACCACGACCGCCCTGCGGCAGGCCGTCGTCGAGCTCGCCGGGCAGCGCCCCGTGTCCCGGATCACCGTCGCGGAACTGGCCGAACGCGCCGGGATCACCCGGGCGACCTTCTACAACCGCTACGCGACCCCGCTCGATCCGCTCATCGAGGCGCTCCACGCCGATCTGGAGACCGGCCACCGCCTGGAGGAGCGACGTCGGGCCGAGGGGCGGCCCGGTCCCGAACTGCTGCGCCTGGCCACGGCGGAGGTCGCCGACCACGTCGAGCGGTTCGCCGCCGTCTACCGGCACGCCCTGGCCGAACCGGCGGACCGCGGCGTCTACGACGCGCTGGTGCGGCACTTCGCCGACTACGCCCTCGCCTTCCTGGCGCGCGCGGGCGACGGCGCTCTCCCGGACGTCAGCCGGCCGGTGGTGGCGCAGTTCCTGGCGCACGGCTTCGCGGGGGCGATCCGGGCGTGGCTCGCCGACGCATCGGTCTCCAAGCAGGACCTGGTCGACGCGGCGGTGGCCTGTGCCCCGGCGTGGTGGGCGGGGGCCGCGGAGCGGTAGGAGGCCCGGCCCCGGCCGGTGCTCCGTCGGAGGCGTCGGGCATGATCTGCGGTCGGATCGTGAGAGTGGGAGGCAGGCCGTGAGCGCCACGGGTGTGTGGGTCGTCGGCACGGTGGACGACGAGCAGGTGCGGGAACTGCTGCTCGCCGCCGTCCGGAGCTCGCCGCCACCCCCGCCGTCGGCGCCCGCCGGTGTGACGACCGAGCTGGCGTGGTGGCGGGGGCTGGCGGGGGAGTCCCTGTTCACCCGGCGGACCGCCGGCGCCGGGGGGTGGGCGGCCACGGAGGACGCCCTCCGGCTCTACCGGTTCTTCGACAGCTGCCTGGACGACTCCGACGTCGTGGAGGCCCTGCGCGACGCCGTCATGGAGCAGTTCCCGGCGAACGAGGGCGAGGGCCTGTTCGCGGCCACGGCCCGGAAGGCCAACCCCTTCTGGGCCCTCGCCTACGCACTCGGCGCCGAGGCGACGCTCCGACTCCCCGGCTGGTTCGGCGACTTCCTGCTCGACTCCGCCCAGGTGCGGGCCTGCCTGCCCCGCGCCGAGGAAGCCCTGGCCCTGACCGGCCCCCGGCGCCGGGACGTCATCGAACGGATCCAGGCCTGGCTGGACGGCCTGGGAGACGATCCCGCCCACGACGCCGACGCCCTCCTCGACGGCCCGCTGCGCGTGCTGCGCCATGCCGCCCGGACGGGGCAGGGCGTCGCCGGGCAGACCCGTTGGTACTGAGGGGCCTGCGCCCACAGGGGGACGAGGAGCCGGACTCCCAGGCCGCTGAGGCTCAGAACATCGCGCCGTTGGCGCGCACCGTCTGGCCGGACACCCAGCCCGCCTCGTCGCCGACCAGCCAGCCCACCACCGGGGCTATGTCGTCGGGCCGGCCGAGCCGGCCGCGCGGGCTGTGGTCGGCGGCGGCCGTCATCGACTCCGGGGTCTCGGCGGCCCGGTAGAAGGACGTGTCCACCGGACCGGGGGCCACCGCGTTGACCGTGATGCCGCGCGCGCCCAACTCCTTGGCCGCCGCCAGGACCATGCGCTCGACGGCGGCCTTGCTGCCCGAGTAGAGCCCGTACGGTCCGGTCATCACCGAGGTCAGCGTGGTGGAGAGGACCACGTACCGGCCGTTGTCCGCGAGCGTGCGCGCCGCCGCCCGCAGGCTGTAGAACGCGCTGCGGGTGTTCAGGTCGATCACCCGGT
Organism: Kitasatospora sp. NPDC059747; assembly: GCF_042732955.1. Classification (NCBI taxonomy): domain Bacteria; kingdom Bacillati; phylum Actinomycetota; class Actinomycetes; order Kitasatosporales; family Streptomycetaceae; genus Kitasatospora; species Kitasatospora sp. NPDC059747. Next base: position 6,224 of record NZ_JBHWGV010000018.1, read on the forward strand.
CGAACTCCTCGTCGGTGATCTCGGCCAGCGGTTTCTTGAGGACCATGCCGGGCAGGTGCACCACGATGTCGAGCCGCCCGTGCCGCTCCACCACCCCGGCGAACAGCGCGGTGACGTCGGCGGACACGGCGGCGTCGGAGCGCACCGCCTCCGCGCTGACGTCGTGCTTGCGCAGAGCTGCGACGGTCTGCTCGGCGGCCTGCGCGTCGTTGGCGTAGCTGATCACGACGGTCGCACCGCGCGCCGCCAGTACCTCGGCGCAGGCCGCGCCCTGGTTCCGGCTGCCGCCCACCACGATCGCGACCTTGCCCGCGAGATCGCGAACTCTTGTTTCGGACATGACTGTTCTCCTTGATCCACCCGTGGAGTACAACTGATGGATCATCATATTGCGCTCGTGTCAGGGGTGGGCCCGGTCGCCGGCTGACGTACGCGCCGATCGGCCTGCCGGCCGCCGTCCGCACGGGCATCCTGGACATGCTGTGGCGGCTCGGACTCGTCTTCGCCGCCGTCGACCTGATCGTTGACCGGGCCGGGACGCACTGGCTGGTCGACGTCAACCCGGGCGGTCAGTGGGCGTGGATCGACTGCACCCGCTCCGCCGTCACCACCGCGCTGGCGGATCTGTTGCAGAAGGGCACCGCGTGACCTCCACCACCGAGCCGGGCGCCGACACCCTCCATGGCGCCCTCGTCGACGCGCTCGTCGCGGGCGGCTCCCTGAACGACCCCGCGTGGGAGCGCGCGTTCCGGGATGTGCCCCGGCACGTCTTCGTGCCGTACTTCTACCGGCAGGGGCCGGACGGCCGGCAGGAGCGCGTCTGCCGGGACGACCCCGGGTGGCTGCGGGCCGTGTACGAGGACCGGCCGCTCGTCACGCACCTGATCGACGGGAACGCTGCGTCGTCGTCCACGCAGCCGTCCCTCATGGCCGCGATGCTGGAGGCCCTCGGCGAGTTCGGCGACGGCCGGGTGAGGGAGATCGGCACCGGGACCGGTTACAACGCCGCCCTGCTCGCCCACCGCTACGGCTCCGATCGGGTCATGACCGTCGACGTCGATCCGGACGTGACGGCCGAGGCCCGGCGCCGGCTCGGCCTGACGCCCTACCGGCCGACCGTCGTCACCACGGACGGTGCTGCTGCCGCTGATGGTGCGTTCGGCGGGATCATCGCGACCTGTGGGATCGGCCGCATCCCGGCTGCCTGGTTGTCGGGGCTCGCCGACGGCGGTGTGATCGTGGCTCCGCTCGGGGCGGGTGTCGTGCGTGCCGAGAGGACGGGCCCCGGGCAGGCCCGTGGGCGGTTCCTCGCCACCGGTGCGTACTTCATGCCGCTCCGCGCGGCGGGGGACAGCGGGATCATCCGTCGCCCGAGGCTGCCTGGTGGTGATGGCCGGGCGAGCGAGGTCGGGGCCGATGCGGTGGTGGACGAGGACTTCCGCTTCCTGGTCGGCGTCGCCCTCGGCCGGCTGGGCTGGACCTACGAACTGTCGGATGCCGGTCGGCCGGTCGGCGCCTGTGTCTGGGCGCCCTGCGGGTCGATCGCCGAGCTCCGGGCCGACGGCAGCGTGCGCGAGAGCGGGCCTCGTCGCCTGTGGTCCGAGCTCGAAGCCGCCCACCGCACGTACGAGGACCACGACCGCCCGGAGCGGGGTCGCTACGGCCTCACCATCGCGGGGGACGATCAGCGGGTCTGGCTCGATGGACTCGACGGCCCGGGCTGGGTGCTCGGTGCCCGGAACGGGTAGCCGATCGGACAAGGTCCCCTGAAGCCCTGAAGCCCTGAAGCCCTGAAGCCCTGAAGCCCTGAAGCCCTGGAGTGCCCGATGGTCACGAGGCCTGCGGGCTCGGATGCCTGGTTCTATCCGAGTGAGTTCGACTCCGATCTCAGGGGACCGGATCTCCCGGCCGGGACCCGGGCCGAGGTCCTGGCCTGTGCTTGGGAGTACGTCCGCTGTGTGGTTCCCGAGTTCACCAGCTGGGAGCGGCACGTCGCGCTGGTGCGGATCATCGCCATCGGCATCGTCGCGGAGTTCCACGGGGACGGGATCGACGCGGCGGCCGAGGGCCGTGTGCTGGGGTACGACCTGGACGGGCTCCTGGAGTCGCTGTTCGGCGGCAGTCCCGCGTGCGAGGCGATGGCCCGCGAGTGCCGGACCTTCCTGATCGTCACCACGGAGAAATCGCGCGGTGCCCGTGGCTCGGAGCTCTTCCGCCGGGAGGCGCGCGGTCGGTCGCCCCGGGCCGGCGCGGGATCGAGATGGCCGACCAGGTCACCGGGATGCGGCCCATGGGCACCGAGAACACAGGGCTGGAAACGGGCGTCCCGCACGGCACGGCCACCGGCCGTTCCCCTGACGGGAGGTGCTCGTCACATCTCGCCGCGCAGCCGGGCCGCCGTACTGGCGACCAGGTCCGGGAAGCGGTGGACCGGGACGGCCGGTGAGGCGCCGATTCCGAGGGCGCCCTCCGGCACGTACGCGACGTGGCAGCGCAGGCACAGGTAGGCGGCGCTCCAGGCGGTCGCGAAGGACGGGTACACCACGGAATGTGCCTCGAAGGCCTTCTGCGAGCGTCGGCGGGTCCTTGAGCGCTGGATGATCAGCAACACCGCAGCGAGGACGAACGGGCCGCCCAGGACGGTGAACGCGATCGCCGAGTTCTGCCCGGCGCCCTTGTCGCCGGACGTCAACAACGGCAGCATGGCGAGCGCCCAGGCCGCCGCGACGGCCACGACGATCGCCAGTGCGCACCCGCCGCTCGGCCGGACGAGCCGCGGCGGGGGCGGCGGCGCGATGTGGGACGCCAGCAGACTGCTCGTGGAGCCGGAGCTGTGGACGGTCGAGCTGCCGAAGCTTGGGACCACCCCGACCCCTCGCGCGTACGCGACGCCGGAGGAGTAGCCGGTGCTGGTCCCGGAGTACGTGCTGGTCTGCGACTCGTAGACGCTGGGAACGCTCCGCACCTGGTCGAGCGTCCCGCATTGTGGGCAGTTGATCCGGCTCATGTGTCCCCCCGAGGTCGACCTGACGGCATGACGGCAGACGATCATGGCACAGGCTGCCCGAACGGGCACAACCGTGCGCAACCGTGCGCACGATCGGAGGGTGTGAGGAGCCGGGCGCCGGGATCCGATCGCGATCGACCGTCGGCTCCGCGGGCCGGCGGGCCAGGGGGCCGCGTGCGTCGAGTGGGGTTTCCTTCGTGTAGCGGTCCGGTCTTGTGGTGATTTGGTGGACGTGCGGCCCTGGTGCCGTCTTTGGTGTGGGATCGGCGCAACGCTAACTCCGGATCGACGGAACGTCAGGAGCGCGTCGGGGCACAGTCGGCCGTCCGTGCGGGACGGGCTCGCTGCCCGCCGGGGCCCTACAGGGTTCCCCGGGAGGGCAGGTGGGTGTGCGGGGGCCGGTCGGCCGGAGTTGGCAGTAGGTGCCCGAACGAGCAAGGGTGTCTACCGAGTGTTGACATGGTCACGGGGCGCGGGAGGGGATGGAGCAGGGGGAGATCGGGGAGGTGGGCGGGCCCGTTCCGGCGGAAGGGGCCCGTTGACATGGGTGGGGCGCCGGGTGCACCTTTCCGGTCCGGTTCCCCGGGGGAACGGACGTCGGGATGCACGCCGATTCAGTTTCCCTGCCTGATGTCGCTCAACGTTCCGCTGATGTTGAGGAGTTCGTGGCACGTCGGCGCCTGCTTGCCGGAGGCCGGGGTGCCGGGCGCCTCACAGGTCACGTTCACCGTCACGGCCTGGTCCTCCGGGACCTGGATGGGAGTCACCCAGTGGTAGTCCTGGTTGCGGAAGGTCTCCAGCGCGATGGTGATGATCGTCTGCTTGCCGGCCGTGATGGTCAACTGCCCCTGGTCCCCCTGGAAGTTGCTGGCCACGACGTCGGTGATGTCGAACACCTTGCCATGCGGCACCTGGTAACTGCCGGACGACGAAGCGGTGTTCGCGGTCTGCACGTCGATCGTGGCGGAGCTCTGCTGCCCGCTGCCCGGCACCGCCAGGCCCGGACCGGGGCCGCCGCGGCTGCCGCTGGTCGGCTGCCCGGCTCCCGGCTGGCCGGCGCCGGGCTTCCCCTGGTTGGGGGTGCCGCCGGGGGCCGGGGCTCCCGGCTCCGCGCTGGTGGCCGGGCCGGGGGTGGCGCTCTGCTGCGCGACGGCCTGTTCGGCGGCCTGCTTCGCGGAGCTGCGCACCGCCGGGCGGACGAGGGCGAACCAGGCCAGCAACAGCGCGATCAGTGCCGCCAGGAGGGCGAGCAGCCACTTGGGGAAGATCGGGAGCTGGAGGAACTCACCGCTGAGGACGGGGCGCTGAGCCGCCGTCGGAACCTCGGCGGGGGTGTCGGCCGACTCCTTCCCGGGCGGCTTGACCTCCTCCGGGCCCACCGTGACCTCGAACGGCCAGGACGCCTGCTTGCCGAACCAGATCAGCTTGCGGGCGCGTGCCCGCAGCCGCACCTCCCCGGACTCGCCGGGTTCGAGGCGCAGCTTCTCCGGGGTGACCTTGAACCGCAGGTCCTCACCGGCCTGCCCGGGCGTGAACACCACGCTGCCGGGGGCGTTCCCGAGGTTGCGCACCGACGTCCGGTAGCGCCCGCGCAGCCAGCCGCGGCGGCGGCGCGGGGCGATCGCGGCCTGGAGCTCCTGGAACGGGGTCACCGTGACGGTGGTCTCCGGGACCGTCACCAGCTCGGGGCGCTCCGTCGGCAACACCCGGATCCCGAGCGGGAATTCACCGGCGCGCGCGGCGGGCGACCGTGGCGGAGCGAGGCGCACCGTCACCGTCGTGGACGTCCCGGGGTAGAGGGAGACGCGGGCCGGCTCGACCGTCGTCCAGGCGGCGCAGTCGCCGACGACCTCCAGCGAGTACGCCTCGACGATGTCGAGACCGTTGCGCACGGTCAGCGTCGTGGTGGCCACGCCACCGGGCGCCACCGTCAGTGTGGGCAGGCCGAGTTCGGCGGATGTGGTCATAGCGTGACGGTAGGACCGCCGGCCCGTCCGCGGAGAGGGCCGTGCGGGCAAGCCGCGGGCCGCACCCCTTGCCCCGCGCGGACAGGCCGCCCTCGCCACGGGCGAACGACGCACCCCCGTCCGGTGCCGCCGCGCAGCAGCGCGCGAGCCGGGCACCCCCACTCAGGCTTACGGCCGGTCCCGCCCTGCGGCGGACGGCCGTCACACCGCAGGTCCACTGCAGAATGGAGTGTTCGATGACGTCGACGTCGACCGATACGTCCCGCGAGGAGGCCGTCACCACCCGGCGGACCCCGGTGACGCCACGGTCCGGCAGCGCCCGTCCGTCCGACGCGGCGCGCGTCCCCGTCCAGCCGGTGCGCGGCGCGGCGGGGCGTCCGTCCGGCGCGGCGGGCCAGGTGCCGGGCAGGCCGGGCCAGGTGCGCGTGGCCGTGTACGCGGAGGACCTCATCCTGCAGGCCGGCGTGGTCCAGCAACTGCGCCAGCGGCCGGAAGTGGAGCTGCTGAGCGAGGCGGACGCGGGGAAGGCGGACGTCTCCCTGCTGGTGGTGGACGCCCTGACCGACGTGGTGGCCGAGCGGCTGCGCCGGCTGCGGCTCGCCACCTCGGGCCGAATAGGCCTGGTGGTCGGCCATTTCGAGGCGGGCGGGCTGCAGACGATCGTCGAGTACGGGGTCGCCGCGGTGCTGCGGCGCTCGGAGGCGGACCAGGACCGGCTGGTGCACCTCATCACCGCCCTCGCCAACGGTGAGGGCGTGATGCCCGGGGACCTGCTCGGCGAACTGCTCGACCGGATCGGGGTGCTCCAGCGCACGATGCTCGACGGGCGCGGGCTGACCCTGTCGACGCTGACGGCCCGGGAGGTGGAGATGCTGCGGCTGGTGGCGGAGGGCTTCGACACGAGCGAGATCGCCGCCAAGACCTCCTACTCCGAACGCACCGTCAAGAACGTGCTGCACGAGATCATCACGCGGCTGGGCCTGCGCAACCGGGCGCACGCGGTCGGGTTCGCGATGCGGCGCGGGCTCATCTGAGGGGCGGTGCACCGGGGCCCGCCTTCGAACCCCCGTCGGCGGGCGGGCCCCGGGACCGCCGCGCCCTGCCCTCCGGGGACAGCGGCCGCTACCCCCGGATCGGGTGCCCGGGCCCTGTTCCCGGGCGCGCGGGCCGGTGAGACTGCCGGGGAGACCGCCCCTGCAACCTGTGAGGTCGAGCGTGACCGGCGCCACCGGCACTCCCCGCTCCAACCGGCGGCCGGCCCGGGCCGCCGTCGCCGTCCTGCTCGCGCTGGCGGCGGCCGTGCTGACCCTGGGTTCCGCCCCCGGCGGGTCGGGCGGCCGGGCCGCCCCGGCCGTGACGGCCGACGCGCCCGGTGGTCGGATCGTCTTCGCCGGCACGAACCACCGCGGCCTCGGCCGGGTGACCGGCACGGCGGACAGCACGCCGCTGTTCGGTCCGGGCCCGGTCCACTTCGACCAGGACCCCTCGGCCCGCGGCGGCGAGCTGGTCTTCACGAGCCTGCGCGACGGCCCGCTGCCACAGGTGTACCTGCGCGACGCGGCCGGCGCGGTGCACCGGCTGACCACCGGCATGGACACCGCCCACCCCGCGCTCGCGCCGGACGGCAAGGCCGTCGTCTTCGAGGCGCTGGAGCCCACCGGGACGGGCAGCACATCCCAGCACGTCCTGTGGGTGGTGAACCGGGACGGCGGCGGCCTGCGGCGGCTGACCGACGGCGCGGCGGACGAGACGCACCCGACGGTCTCGCCGGACGGCAAGTGGGTCGCGTACGCGTGCACCGGCGACCCGGCGCACACCCAGATCTACCTGCGGCCGTTCGCCGGCGGGCCCCCGACCAGGATCACCAACGTGACCAGCGGGAACGCCGTCGACCCGACCTGGAACCCGCTCGACGACAACGAGCACCGCAACCAGATCGTCTACACCTGGGACCAGGGCGAGAAGGGCCGGACGCTCATCCTCACCTCGCCCACCGGCGGGGAGAAGGCCTTCTTCCCCGGCACCGGCTCGACCTGGAAGACCGGCTCCGCCTCCTGGCTGGCCGACGGCACCGGCGTCCTCTTCCTCAGCCCCGACGTGGCCACCCCCAAACCCCCGGCGGATCCGCCGCAGCCGCCGGTCGTGAACCTCTACCGCGCGCCGACCTGTGACTGCACCGCGCCCCAACTGCTCTACAGCACCGACCGGTTGATCGCCACGCCGACCTGGCTCGGCACCCAGGCCCAGGGCGGCCCGGTGGTGGAGCAGACCAGCGCGTCCGCCTCCAACGTCGCCGACGTCCAGGACGTCCTCCCCGACGGCGCCGACCCGCGCGACCTCGGCATCAGCGTGCTGAGGGAGGACCCGGCCGCCGACACCAACACCAGCACCGACCCGGCGGCCGACCCGCTCTTCCACCCTCGCCCCGGGTACGACCCCTGGTTCGAGCGGCAGGCCTACACGCCCGACGGCCGCCAGATCGTGGTGACCCGCTACGAGGACTCCCCGGCCGGCCGGATCGAACGGATCTGGCTCGCCGACGCCGACGGCTCGAACCCGCACCCGATGAACCTGGCCGGGCGCCGCCCCGACGACCGCGACACCGACCCGTCGCTCTCGCCGGACGGCAAGCTGATCGTGTTCAGCCGCAGCGCCCCGGGCGGTGGCCAGACGCCCGCGCGGCCGGGCCGGATCCTGATCGCGGACGTGTCCACGGGCGCCGTCGTGGGCACCGTCGAGCCGCCGGCCGGACAACAGGGGGCCTCGGACGGCGAGCCCTTCTGGTCCCCCGACGGCAAGCTGATCGCCTTCTCCAGGACGGCCGTGGTCAACGGCAACGCGGGCAACCTGCACGTCTGGACCGTGCCCGCCGGCGACCTCACCCGCCAGACCGACCTCAGCAAGGCGATCTGCCCGGGCACCTGCAACGTCATCGACGACAGCCCCGTGTTCTCGCCCGACGGCCGCCGCATCGCCTTCAACCGCAAGGCGGGCGACGGCGGGAACAACCGGCAGGACGGCGTGCTGGTCACCTCGCCCACCGGCGCCGACTGCACGGTCGTCCTGCCCGCCGGGCTCCGCGACGACAAGGGCGCCTGCACCCGCACGCTGCCCGACACCTCCGCCAACGGCCCCTACCAGCCCCGCGACGTCGCCTGGACGGCGAACGGCGGGCAGCTGGTGCTCACCTCGCGCCGGGCCCTGCCGCCCGACTCGCCCGAGGGGCTCGGCGTCTACGACTTCGCCGCCGGCACGCTCACCCCGCTCGACCGCCGACTGCCGGGACGCCAGAAGGAGCCGTCCGTCCAGCAGTCCGTCGACCTCGCGCTGAAGGCGCCCGCCCGGACCCCCGACGTCCCCGTCGGCACCGCCACGGACGTGCCCGTCACCATCACCAACAAGGGCCCCGCGCCCTCGCCCGGCACCGCCCTCACGGTCTCGGTGCCGACCGGCGCCCGGCTCGGCGGGCTGAAGACCCCGGTCGGGACGTGCGACGCCGACGCGCTGCGCTGCGACCTCGGCACCCTGGCGCCGGGCGCGGAGGTCCGGGTGACGGCCACGCTGATCGGCACCCGCAGCGGGCCGCAGCCGTTCGGCTGGAGCGTCACCGGGACGGTCGTCGACCCGAATCCGGAGGATGACTTCGCCGAGACGGTCCTGCCGGTGCAGGACGCACCGAGCCCGTCGCCGACGCCTTCGCCCACGGCGACTCCTTCGCCCACGCCCACGCCCACGCCGACGCCTTCGCCCACGCCGACGCCTTCGCCCACGGCGACGCCGAGCCCGACGCCCACGTCGCCGGCCCCCGCGCCACCGCCCGGCTCGACCGACCCGCACGGGCAGCCGGGCCCCCAGCCCGCAGCCGGCCCCGGCGTGGCCATCGCGGCCCAGCCCAACCCCGGCTACGTCGGCGGCCACGTCACCGTCACCTACACCGTGCGCAACGCCGGCCAGGCCCTCGCCACCGGGCTGCGCCTGTCCCTCGGGCTGCCCCCGGGCGTGCCCACCGAGGCGCTGCCCCCGGGCTGCCGGGCCGGGACGTGTGCGCTCGCCGACCTGCGGCCCGGCCGCAGCCAGGTGGTCCGCGTGGTGCTGTCCCCGGTAGCGGCGCTCGACACCACCATCACCGCCGAACTCACCACCACCGGCACCGACGCCGAACCGGGACCGCACCGGGCGAGCACCCCGCTGCGCATCCTGCAGCCCCGCATCGTCGCGGTGCCGCCGATCGGCAAGCCCGGCTTCGTCACGTCCGTCCGCGGCGTGGACTTCCCGCCCGGCGCGCCGGTGCGGTTCACCTGGCAGCCCGGCATCACCGCCTCGGCGGCGCCCACCTACCCGCGGGCGGACGGGACGTTCGCCGGGCAGCTGCTGATCCTCGCCAAGGACGAGACGGGTCCGCGGACCATCACCGCCGACGGTCCCGGGTTCTCGCCGGTGACCTGCCCGTTCCTCGTCGTGGAGGGCAGTATCGGCCCGCCGGGGGAGGTGGAGCGGCGGTGATCGGCGTGGTCGGCGGCGAGGCCGGGAGGGGTGGCGAGGTGGTGGTCGGCGTGGTCGGCGGCGAGGCCGGGAGGGGCCGCGAGGACGTGACGGGTGAGCGGAACGGTCCGTCGGGGGAGGCGGTGCGGCGGTGATCCACGAGGTCGACGAGGCGTTGCGCCTGCTGCTCGCCGAGGCCGGTCTGCCGGAGCGCGGCGTCGAGGTGGTGTTCGACGCGCCCACGCGGGACATGGCGGCCCGGCGGGTCGCGCCGACGGTCGACGTGTTCCTCTACGGGATGCGCGAGGACACGGCCCGCCGGCAGGCCGGCGCCGTCGCCGAGCACGACGAGGACGGCGTGGTGGTCGGCCACCGGCCCGCGCCCCGCTGGTTCGAACTGGCCTACCTGGTCACCGTCTGGACCAACCGGCCGCAGGACGAACACCGGCTGCTGGCCGAGGTGTTGCAGTGCCTCACGGCCGTGGACGCGCTGCCCGCCCGGGTCCTGACCGGCACGCTCGCCCGGCTCGGGCTGACCGTCGGCCTCGACATCGCCGGGCGCGACTCGGGCCTGCCGTCGGTGTCCGACGTGTGGTCCGCGCTCGGCGGGGAGATGCGGCCCTCGATCGACCTGAGGGTGCTCGCCCCGCTGCCCGGCGCGCTCAGCCCCGCCGGGCCGCCCGTCACCGAGGGGCTCGTCGTGCGCGCCGAGGACACCACCCGGGAGCACCCGGCGCCCGCCGAGCACCCGGGCCGCCGTCTGCGCTACCGCGGCGGCGCGGACCCGGGCCCGGACGGCTTCGCCGCGCCCCGGGAGCGCGGACTGCCGCCGGGCCGCCGACCGCGCGGCGGGACACGGTGAGCCGGTCGCGCGCCGGTGCCCCGGCCGACCACCTGTGGGAACGGCTGCACCGGGTCGAGCAGCGCGTCCGCACCGCCGTCCAGGAGCGCCGCGCCGCCGACCCCGACCCGGACGACCCCTACCGCGGCCAGTACCTCGGCCCGGAGGCGGTCGAGCGGATCCTGGCGGCCTCCGCCGCAAGGGGCCGCAGCGACGAGAACACGGACCCGCCGCCGCCCGGCTCACGGCTCGCCCGGCTCTGCGCGGCCTTCGGGCTGCTCCCGGTGGACCTGGACCTCCTCCTGGTGGCCCTCGCCCCCGACCTCGACACCCGCTTCGAGCAGCTCTACGGCTACCTCAACGACGACCTGACCCAGCGCCGGGCGACCATCGGCCTGGCCCTCGACCTGTGCGGACTGCCCGCCGCCGGCGCAGGCCGCCTCCGGTTCTCCGCGCGGGCCCCGCTGATCGCCGCGGGCCTCCTGGAGATCACCGAGCCGGAGCGCCCGCTGCTCTCCCGCGCGCTGCGCGTACCGGACCGCGTGGCGGCCCACCTGCTCGGCGACGACGAGCCGGACGACGCACTCGCCGGGCTGGCCCGTCGGGCCGCCCCTGGTGCCGCAGCGCCCGCTTCCGGCACCGCGGAGCCCGTCGACCGTCTGCGCGCGCTCGCGGCCGACGGCGGGCTGGTGCACCTCCTGGACCGGAGCGGCCACGCCGGCCCCCTGGCGGTGGCCGCCCTGGCAGCCGACGGACGTCCGCCCCTGGTCGTGGACGCCGCCGCGCTGGCCGCCCGTCCGCCGGGCGCCGTCGTGCGGGTGCTCGCCCGCGAGGCGCGCCTCGGCGGGAGCGGCGTGGTGCTCGGACCGCTGGACCGGCTCGAACCCGAACGGCCCGAGCGGGCAGCCCTGTTGCGCGAGCTGTGCGCCGCGCTCGCCGGCGTCCCGCTGATCGTGCACGGCCCGCAGGTGTGGGACCCGGCCTGGGCCGACGAGAGCCCGGTGGTCGTCACCGTCCCCCCGCCGGAGGCGCACGGGCTGGCCGAGCAGTGGGCCCGCGCACTGGGAGGTGTGCCGGAGGAGGACGAACCGAAGCCGCTGAGCGAGGAGTTGGCGCAGGCGGTGGCCGCCTACCGGCTCGACCGCGAGAAGCTCCGGCGGGCCGCCACCGTGGCGGCCAGGACGGCGGCCGCCGAGCGGCGGCCGGTGTGCGCCGACGACGTGCGGGCCGCCGTCCGGGCCCAGAACGCGGCCGGTCTGGCCCGCCTCGCCCGGCGGATCGAGCCCGGGGTGGGCTGGTCCGACCTGGTGCTGCCGCCGCCCACCGAGGCCCGGCTGCGCGAGCTCGTGCTGCGGGCCCGCCACCGCGACCAGGTGCTCGGGCAGTGGCGGATGCGGCCGGGCGGCGGCCGGGGGAACGGCGTGATCGCCCTGTTCGCGGGGGAGTCGGGCACCGGCAAGACGATGTCGGCGGAGGTGGTCGCCGCCGAGCTCGGCATGGAGCTGTACGTCGTGGAGCTCTCCACCGTCGTGGACAAGTACATCGGCGAGACCGAGAAGAACCTGGAACGCGTCTTCACCGAGGCCGCCCAGGTGAACGGCGTCCTGCTGTTCGACGAGGCGGACGCGCTGTTCGGCAAGCGGTCCAAGGTCGAGGACGCCCACGACCGCCACGCCAACCTGGAGACGGCCTACCTGCTCCAGCGCATGGAGTCCTTCGAGGGCATCGCCGTCCTGACGTCCAACCTGCGCGCCAACCTCGACGACGCGTTCACCCGACGGCTGGACGTCATCGCGGAGTTCCCGCTGCCGGACGAGGCGCAGCGGCGCCTGCTGTGGGACCGCTGCCTCGGGCCGTGGCTGCCGCGCGGCGACGACCTCGACCTGGACTTCTGCGCCCGGAGCTTCGAGCTCACCGGCGGCTCCATCCGGGCCTGCGCGGTCTCCGCGGCCTACCTGGCCGCCGGGACGGGTGCCCCGCTGGGCATGGCGCAACTGGTCGCGGCGGTGGTCGGCGAGTACCGCAAGCTGGGCCGGCTGGTGCTGGAGAGCGAGTTCGGGCCGTGGCTCGGAGTCCTCGGGGACGCCGGGCACGGCTGAGCCCGCTGTGCCGGACGCGACGGTTGGGAGTGCCCGCCGGGGACAGTCCTCCCTGCCCCCGGTCGGGGACCGTGGGACATGTCCCCGGGCGCCGCGCGGCAGCAGACTCGGGGGCGACCGACCGGCCACCCGAAGGAGCGCGAATGCCGTCGTACCTCACACCGGGCGTGTACGTGGAGGAGGTCCAGTCCGGTGCCCGCCCGATCGAGGGCGTCGGCACGGCCGTCGCCGCGTTCGTGGGCTTCGCCGAGGCCGGTCCGTTCCACGAGCCCACGCTGGTGACCACCTGGGACCAGTACGTCCAGCGGTTCGGCGGCTTCACCGAGGGCACCTACCTCGCGCACGCCGTGTACGGCTACTTCGCCAACGGCGGTGGCTCGGCCTACGTCGTCCGGGTCGGCGACCCGGCGCGGCGGGCCCCCGGTGTCGTGCCCGGACCGGTGGCGCCGCCGCCCGTCGCCGTCTCCGGCCTCCTCTTCTCGGCCCTGCCCGGCGCGGGCGCCGACGTGTCGGTCGAGATCGCCGACGCGGAGGGCGAGAACGTCCCCGAGGACCGGTTCCGCGTGCTCGTCCGCAAGGGCGCCGAGGTCGTCGAGACGTACGACGTCTCGACCCGTCGGAACACCAAGGGCTACGTCGTCACCCAGCTGCGGGAGTCGAAGCTGGTCGCGGTCGCCGAGCAGCCCGGCACGGCGCCGAGCCGCCCCGAGCGCCGGACCCACGCCCTGGCCGCCGCTCCGGCGCCTGCACCGGTCGCGGCCCCGCCGGCCCGGCTCGACCCGGCCGAGTACGTCGGCGACGCCGCGGCCAGGACCGGCTTTTCGGGCCTGGAGGCGATCGACGAGATCACGATGGTCGCCGTGCCCGACCTGATGAGCGCCCACCAGCGCGGCGACCTCGACGACGAGGGCCTGCGGACGGTGCAGCTCGCGGTGATGTCGCACTGCGAGCAGATGGGCGACCGGATCGCCGTCCTCGACCCGCCGCCCGGCCTCAACGCCCAGCAGATGCGCACCTGGCGCAACGACGAAGCCGGCTTCGACTCCCGCTACGCCGCGCTCTACTACCCGTGGATCAAGGTCTTCGACCCGGCCACCGGCCGCAACGTGCTGGTCCCGCCGAGCGGGCACGCCGCCGGGGTGTGGGCGCGCAGCGACGCCGAGCGCGGCGTGCACAAGGCGCCGGCCAACGAGGTCATCCGGGGCGCGGTCGACCTGGAGATCCGCCTCAGCAAGGGCGAGCAGGACCTGCTCAACCCGATCGGCGTCAACTGCGTGCGGGCGTTCCCCGGGCGCGGCATCCGGATCTGGGGCGCGCGGACGCTCTCCTCCGACCCCGCGTGGCGCTACCTGAACGTGCGCCGGCTCTTCAACTACCTGGAGGAGTCGATCCTGATCGGCACCCAGTGGGTGGTGTTCGAGCCCAACGACGACCGGCTGTGGTCCAGCATCCGCCGGAACATCACCGCGTTCCTCACCGAGGAGTGGCGGCGCGGCGCGCTGTTCGGCCAGACCGCGGCCGAGGCCTTCTACGTCAAGTGCGACCGCGACAACAACCCGCCGGAGTCGATCGACCTCGGACAGGTGATCTGCGAGATCGGGGTCTCGCCGGTGAAGCCCGCGGAGTTCGTGGTGTTCCGGCTCGCCCAGTTCTCCGACAGCACGAGCCTCGTCAACGAGTGACCGGCACCGTCGGCACCTACGGGAATGGGAAGGTGACAGCACGCCATGGCTGAAGGCGATCCGCTCTCCACACACATATTCGGCGTCCAACTCGGCGGCTACAACGTCGAGTCGGTCAAGGAGGTCAGCAACCTCACGGTCGAGCAGGACGTCGTCGAGTACAAGCAGGTGACCCAGGAGGGCAAACTCATCGTCCGCAAGCAGCCCGGTGCGCGGCTGCCCGGCGAGGTGACGATCACCCGCGGCCTCGACAAGAGCAGCGCGTTCACGAACTGGATCAAGGAGACCCTCAACAACGGGGCGATCAACACCGCGCGCCAGAACCTGACCATCGAGGTCAAGGACACCACCGGCGCCACCCTGCGCCGCATCCACCTCAACAACGCCTGGGCGAGCCGCTGGGAGGGCCCCACGCTCAGCGCGGGCGAATCGAGCCCCGCGACCGAGACCGTGACCATCGTGTTCGAGGAGATCTCGGTCGATTGACATGCTCCCCCTCCCACGGAGGGAGGGGGATTCCTGGCTCACGCTGCCCGATCGTCCTGCGGACGTTCAGGTCTTCCGCGATCAACACCAGCCGGGTTCAGACCAGCCCGGACGAGCATCACGCGGGCGGAGTTCTTGTCGCGAGGCGACACGACTCCGCACGCGGTGCACGAGTAGATCCTCTCAGAGAGGGGGAGGCGGTGTTTGGCTCTCACACCGCAGTGCGCGCAGTCCATCGTGGTGTGCGCAGGGTTGACCAGATGAACGGTCCGTCCGTGCTTCCGCGCCATCTCGACCAACGCCGCCTTCGTGGCGCCGATCACGGCGTCGGCCGCCTTGTTGGCCATGGTGGTCTTGGCAAGGAACTTCGGCCGGAAGTCCTCCACCGCGATCGCGTCATGGTCGCGTACAACCGACTTGGCCCACTTTCGGGCCGTGTCCTGCCGCTGGTTCGCGATCTTCTTGTGGACCTTGGCGGCCTGTCGTTGGGCCTTTCGGTAGCCTTTCGTCTGTGCCTTCCCCTTCGGCTGCCGTCTCCGGGCCATCTGCCGCTGGTAGTGCGCGAGTTTCCGCGCGGCGCTTTTCCCGTACTGAGGATGGGGAAGGTCGTGGGCAGCGCTGGTCGTGGTTGCGATCTCCTTGACGCCCCAGTCGATTCCGATGGCGCGGCCGATGGCGGGCAGCGGCTCGGGCTGGGTGAGGACGACGAAGGAAGCCCACCAATGCCCGACAGCGTCACGGTGGATCCGCACACTGGATGGGTCGGAAGGCAGCTCGCGGGACCAGACCACGGTCAGCACGATGCCGCCGGCCAGGTGCAGCCGGCCGTCCTTGATCCGGAATCCGCGTCGAGTGTAGTTGAGCGACGCGAGCGCCTCGCGCTTGCGTTTCGGCTTCGGCAACCCGGCGCGCTGACGCATCGGCAGCATCGCCTTAATGTCCTTCATCGCCTTGGCTCTCGACTTGCCGAAATCCCGGATGACCTGCTGCTGCGGTACCGACGCCCCGTCACGCAGCCACGCCATCGCGACGCGCGCCTCGGTCAGGAGCTTGTCCAGGTCCGCCGGCCCGCAGGTGCGCCTGCTCTCAGAGTCGGCCCGGTTGTGTAGGTGGATCTTGCGAGACGTGTGGACGCATTCGTTCCAGACCCAACGGCACCGGCCCCACTCCGCTTCCAGCAGGGCGGACGCGGAGGACGACACGCGAAGCCGGTAGGTGTACCGGGCGTATCCGGGACCTTCGATCATCGCCACTGTCGTCATGATCCGCAACCTAACAGCACCCACTGACAATGAATGAAAGAGAGCGCAGGCCAGAACAGATGCGCAGAGAAACCCGCCGCTGCGCGGCTCTGAATCATGAACCTTCCCCATTTCTCCGGGCGGAGGGCCCCCCAGCTCTCCCGGCTGGCACCGGGAGCATCCAGGGAGAGATTTGGTGAGGCGGAAGATCGGTCTGGACGAACTGCTGGAACGGGCGCCCGCCGCCCAGCAGAACAGCGAGCCGCAGCAGCAGGCCCCGGGACCGGCCGGTCCGCGGGCGCGGGCGCCGCACACCGAGTTCGAGTTCGAGCTGCCGCTCGGGTACGTCGACGACGAGGGCACCGTCCACCGGTACGGCGCCATGCGCCGGGCCACCGCCCGCGACGAACTGATGCCGCAGATCGACCTGCGGGTCAAGGAGAACCCGGCCTACCTGAGCGTCGTGCTGCTCAGCCACGTCATCACGCGGCTGGGCGACATCACCGACGTGCACGCCGGCGTCGTCGAGCGGATGTACGCCACCGACGTGGCGTTCCTCCAGGACCTCTACCACCGCGTCAACAGCGAGGGCCACACCCGCGCCGCCGTGACCTGCCCGCACTGCGACGGCGCCTTCGAAGTCGACCTCGCCGGTGGGCGCCTGGGGGAATCGTGACGTACGCGCCTGCTCGGCTGCACGAGGAGATCGCGTACATCGCCTACCACTTCCACTGGCAGCGCGAGGACATCCTCGACCTGACCCACCACGAGCGCCGGCAGTGGGTGCGCGAGATCGCGCGGCTCAACACCCGGATCAGCGAGGGTGGGTGAGCGGCGGATGGGGCTGCGGGACTGGCTCGGCCGGCGGCGGGGCGAAGATGCCGTAGGGGGCGCGGAGGTCGTCGTCCCCGCTGGTGGTGGTGTCGAGCGGCGGCGTCCGGCGTCGGGGGACGGGGGATGGCGCGAGGTGGCGCCGTTGGTCCCGACCCTGGACGGCGTGGCGCGTGGCGTCAGTGACGGTCTGAACTTCCGTTCCAGGCTCGCCGCTTGGCAGGATCCCTCGCTGTCCGGGCCGCTCGGGCACGCCGTCCTGCCGGGCGCTCCCGTGGGGATCCTGCGAGCGGTGGCGGTACCGGGCTCCCCCTCGACGGTCGAGGGCGGGGACGCGCTCGTGCTGCCGGACGTGTGGGGCGACGGTGGGGCGGCGGAGCCGGGGCAGCCGGGGGAGGTCCGGCCGGTTCAGCGTGCTGTCGCGGTGCGGAGGCTTCGCGTGCGGGCGGTGCAGCGCGCGGCACGGGCGGGTGTGCCGCAGCGGCCGGCCGTTCCGGAGGGCGCTGACGTTGGTGGCATGTCGACGGCCGGTGCGCCCGCGCCGGATGCGGGTGCTGCGCCCGAGCGTGGGAACGATGAGGTGCGCTCGGTCGGCGGTGCGGTGCGGCTGCGTCCCGTCGGTGAAGCGCTGACGGTGGCGCGGCGTCCCCGTGGCCTGTCGGTGCGGCCCGTTGCGGTCGTGCGGGGTTCGGACAGGACGCCGGAAACCGTTGTCGAGCCGTCAAGCCAGGGTGTGGGCGGATCGCGACCCGTGGCGGCTGTGGACGGCGAGACTACTCCTCGCCCCGCGCCGGCGCCGGAAGGGCAGGCCGAACGGCCGGTCCAGCGTGCCGCCGTCGCGCCGGGCGAGGGTGGGGCTGCCCGCCCGGTTCTCGGCGAGCCCATGGCGGCGCTGCCCGCGAGTGCCGCACCCTTGGCCCCTGCCGCTCCGCAGGCTGCATCGGGTGTGCCGGCCATGCCCGTGGTCCCCGCCGATACGGCAGGCCCTGTGGCGGGCGCACCCGCCGAGGCGTCTGATCGGGGCAACCCGGGGCCGTCCCGCCCTCACCGTGGGTCCGTCGGTGCTGCGCCCGTGCAGCGTGCGTCGTCCGAGGCGCCGGCCGGGCGGTCCCGGCCCGCTGATGCGCCTGCCCGGGGCGGTCGGGCGACTTCTGGTGCGCAGCGTGGGTCTGCCAGTGACGCGCCTGTGCAGCGTGTGCCGTCCGGGGCGCCTGATCGGGGCGACCCGGCGCCGTCTCCGTCTCGGCGTGGGTCCGTCGGTGAGGTGTCCGTGCAGCGTGTGCCGTCCGGGGCGCCTGATCGGGGCGGCCCGGCGCCGTCTCCGACTCCGCGTGATTCCACCAGCGACGCGCCCGTGCAGCGTGTGCCGGCCGAGGCGCCGACAGGACGGACGCGGCGCGACGGCACCTCCGTCCGTACGCGTGGGGGCCTGGGTGCGCCCCTCGACGCCTTGCCGCCGACGGCGGCTGGGGCCGGTGGGCGACGGGCTGCCGGGCGGGAGAGCGGGACAGCGGACGTGCAGGGCACGCCGCCCGGCGGCACCGCTCCGCTGCTCGGCGAGCGACGGCCGGTTCGGCGGGTCATGGGTGCCGGTGCGGGGACGGCACGGGAACCGGGCACGTCGGCGAATGGCGAAGGGATGCCCGTTCAGCGCGCCGTCGACGGCGCGCAGGGGGCAACAGGACTCCCTGGTGGGAGTGTTGGCGAACGAGGGGAAGGCCGCGACGGTCGGCCTGCGGGTGGGGCGACCGCGTTGCCGAGGAAGGCATCTGTGCCCCGGCCCGGTGGTGCGGCTCCCGTCGTGGTTCCGGTGCGTCCGGTCGGCGGCCGTCGTGCTGCACAGCGGTACGCCGAACTCACCGTCCCCAGGCGAGGGTTGCTCAGCGTTCACCGCATGACCACCGCCCTCGCCGGGTCGTCGGTGACGGCTGGCGGCAGCACTCCCGCCGCTGCCGTCGCAACGCCCGCCCCGCCAGTGGTTCCGGCGACCTGGCCCCATGCGCTCAAGGCGCGGGCCGAGGGCCGGGCGGCGGATTTCGCGGACGGCGGGACCAATCGACCCTCCTCGCAGACGAGTTCGGTGAGGCGAGGTGACGCGGCGGCCGTGCAGCGCTCGCGGTTGCGAGGTTCGTCGGGGGAGGACAGAGAGGAACGCGTGCCGGTCGGTCGCCCTTTGCCCTGGGAGCGTTCGGCCTCGGCCGGGGCTCCCGGCGAAACGGCGATGCCGGGCGGCCGGAGGGCCGCGGATGGCGCGGCCGCTCCGGGCCGGCCGTTAGGTGGGCGCGGGGTCGTCGCGACGGTTCAACGTCTGCGCTCCCGGGGTTCGTCGAGGTCGAGCGCCACTGATCGCCCGCTGCCGCAACGGAGTTCGGACGTGTCCGGCGGCAAGACTGCTGTGCAACGATCGGGCTCCGCGCGCTCGCCGGAGCACGGTGACGATCGGCCGGCGCCACCGGGGAGTTCGACGCTTCCCGTTGTGGCTCCCGTCGCAGGCACACCTGCGGCGCTGCCGCCGAGCACCGCCACGAACACCCGCGAACCCGCCCCCGCACCGCGTCCGACGCCAACCGGCTCCGGTCCGTCGTCCGCCGCGGTGACCGGCCGGCGCCTCCCGCTGGTCCGGCCCGCGCCCGTCGCGGCCCCGGCGCTCCAGCGGTTGCCCTCGATCGCCCGGATCCCGCAGCCGTCCCCGGCGCAGCCGCCCGCAGCGCCGCCTCCGCCCGTCGTACAGCGCACCCTGTCGGCCGCGCCTCCGTCGCCCGTCTCGGCGCAAGCGCTCCAACGGGTGGCCGCGCAGGCGGGTCTGTCCGGGGTGCCGCTGACCGCCGTGCCGGCGCGGAAGCCGACCACCGCCCAGGCGCCTGCACCCCCGTCGTCCCAAGCGGCCCCACCCGAGACGACCACCTCGGGCACCGCCGAGCTCGACGACCTGGCCCGGCGCCTCGTCGAACCGGTGGGCCGCCTGCTGCGCACCGAGCTGCGCAGGGGCAGGGAGCGCGCCGGGAGGACGTACGACATGCGCCGCTGAGCGGGGACGGCAGCAGGAAGCAGACCGCCGGAAGCAAACAGGGAACGGACCGATGACCGACAACATCTTCGCGAGCAGCGTGTTCTTCAGCCTGACCATCGGCGGCAACGACCTGGGCGACTTCGCCACCTGCTCGGGGCTCGGCGCGCAGGTGGAGATCGAGCAGTACGCGGAGGGCGGCAACAACGGGTTCGCGTGGCAGCTGCCGGGCCGGATCACCTGGTCGAACATCACGCTGACCCGCGCGGTCACCGCGGACACCGCGAAGATCGCGCGCTGGCTGGGGGAGATCGTCCGGAGGGTCGAGCCGAAGGACGGCGAGATCGTGGCGCTGCGGCCGGACCTGAGCCGGATCGTGGGCTGGCAGGTGCTCGGGATCGTCCCGGTGCGGTGGGAGGGTCCGTCCTTCGACCCTTCCAACTCGCAGGCCGCGATGGAGACCCTGGAGATCGCCCACGCGGGCCTGCGCCCGTCCTGACACGCGGCCCGAACCCGTCCCGTCCACCAGAGGAGCAGCAAGGATGTCCCCCGCGGTCCCCGCGAGCGTCACCCGGGCCCAACTGACCATCATGGAGCCCCCGTCCGCGGTCGGCGCCCAGCCCGGAGGGGCGATCGCGCGGCTTCCGCTGCAGTTCAACCCGGCGACCCTGGTGCTGCGCAAGACGACGGAGTGGCGGCGCACGCCGTCCCGGATGGCGGGCCAGTCGGCGCTGCCGGAGTTCGTCGGCAGCGGGCCGCGGTCGCTCTCCCTCGACGTGTTCCTCGACTCGACGGCGACGCACGACAACTCGGTGGAACGGGCGGTGGAGCAGCTGATGACGGCGTGCGTGCCCACCCCGACGAGCCTGGCGCGCAAGACGCCGGCCAGCCCGTGGATCCGGCTGGACTGGGGCACGTTGAAGACGACCTCGTTCAACGGGGTGCTGACCGGCCTCTCCGTCACCTACACGCTCTTCGACGTCGACGGCAATCCGCTGCGCGCGGTCTGCTCGCTCACGATCGACGAGGCCAGCGTCGACCCGGCCGGCCAGAACCCGACCTCGGGCTCGCCGGAGGCTCGCAGCACCCACCGGGTGATCGCGGGCGACACGCTGCCGCTGCTCGCCTGGCGCGCCTACGGGGACGCGACGGCCTGGCGCACGATCGCGGAGGCCAACGACATCGACGATCCGCTGGTCCTCGTCCCCGGCGCGGAGCTGATCGTGCCGGGGATCGACGAACTCACCCGGGGAGGGCGCGCGTGACGACCCCCGAGGCCCGGGGCGGCCGCCCGTTCGCCGCGGATCCCGTCGTCGAGGCGCCGGGGCCGCTGCCGCCGGCGTGGGCGGCGCAGCTGGTGTCCTGCGACATCGAGGAGAGCGTCGGCCTGCCCGACACCGCCGTCCTGACCTTCCGGGACGCCGACCACACGTTCCTCACCGCGACCGGGATCACCATCGGCACGAAGGTGCGGGTGTCGGTGGTCACCGTGCAGGGGCACACCCAGGTGCGGCTGTTCACCGGCGAGGTGACGGCGCTGGAGCTGGAGGTGGACACCACCGGCTCGTACACCGTGGTGCGGGCGTCGGCGGTCACGCACCGGCTGATGCGCGGGCGCCGGGTGAAGGCGTTCCGGAACATGACGACCGCGGACATCGTCCGCGAGGTCGCCGCGGGCGCGGGCCTGACCTGCGGGCGGGTGGACTCCTTCCCGGTCGTCCACCAGCAGCTCTCCCAGGCGAACGTCCCGGACTGGGAGTTCCTCCAGTTCCTGGCGCTGGAGAGCGGCGCGCAGGTGCGGGCTGATGACGACGGGCGGCTGGAGTTCGTCAAGCCCGAGCCCGCGTCCGGCGCGCCGGCGCCCTCCACGCCGGCGCCGCAGAGCCCGCTGGTCCTGGAGTACGGCCGCAACCTGCTGGAGCTGCGCGGCGTGCTGACGGGTGGCGCGGGGGCGGACACCGTCGAGGCGCGCGGCTGGAACGTGACGACCAAGAGCGCACTGGTGGCCGCCGAGCCGTCGGTGACCTCCCTGACGGTGCAGCCGGGCCTGAGTCCCTCGGTGGCCGCGTCCGCCTTCGCGGGCCCGGCCCGGCTGACCGTCGCCGACACCCCGTACCGCACCCAGGCGGAGACGACGGCCGCGGCGCGCTCGCTGGCGGCCTCGGTGGCCGCCGGCTTCGGCGAGCTGGAGGCGGTCGTCGAGGGCAATCCGCGGCTGCGGGCGGGCACCGCGGTCGCCCTGGGGAACGTCGGCGCCGCCTTCTCCGGCCGCTACACCGCCACCGGGGTGCGCCACCTCGTCGAACCGTTCCGCGGCTACCGGACCACCGTCGTCGTCAGCGCGTCGCCCGACCGCTCCCTGGCCGGGCTGGCCACCGGCGGCAACGCGCCGCCGCGCGGGCCGCGGATGCCGGGCCTGGCCGTCGCGGTGGTCACCGACGTCCGCGAGCCGGGCGACGGGCGGCGCGGCTGGGTGAAGCTGAAGTTCCCCTGGCTGGACGACAGTTACGTGTCCGACTGGGTGCGCACCGTGCAGTGGGGAGGCCACGGGGGCGGCGGCGTGGTGAGTCCCGAGGTCAACGACGAGGTGCTGGTCGGCTTCGAACAGGGCGACCTGGACAGCCCCTACGTGCTCGGCGGGCTCTACAACGGCGTGGACCGGCCCTCGCCGCACGACGTGCCGCTCGTCGACGCCGCCGCCGGGACGGTCAACCGCCGCTCCGTCGTGTCCCGTTCGGGCCACCGCCTGGAGCTGCTGGACGTGCCGGGCGGCACGTCGGGGGTCCGACTGGCGAGCGGGGACGGGAAGCTGGAGGTCAAGCTGGACCAGCAGAACGGCGAGATCGTGCTCACCGTCCACGGCGTGGGCGGCGCGGGGGGAAGCACGGTCCGCCTCTCGTCCTCCGGCATCACCCTCGACGCTGGCACCGGAGAGGTGAACGTGCGCGGCGGATCGGTGACCGTCCGCGGGACGACGGCCGTCACGGTGGACGGCGGGGCCGAAGCGGTCCTCAAGGGGGCGTTCGTGCACATCAATTGACGGAACGTCATGGTCAGGAACAGGCCCGCCGGATCCCGTCGGGCACCCTCGGATTGGAGACCGCACATGCCCCCCGCAGCCCGGACCGGCGACCCCACCGATCACGGCGGCGTCCTCGCCACCCCGCCGCCGGGCGCCATCGCCGTGGAGACCGTGCTGATCGGCGGCCGGCCCGCCGCCGTGGTCGGCAGCCTGCACGCCTGCGTCCCGCACGTGGAGATGGGCCCGGCCAACGTCGTCGAGCCCCAACTCGGCACGGTGACCAGGGGAGTGGTCCTCATCGGCGGCCTGCCCGCGGCCCGCATGGGCGACAAGACGACCTGCGGCGCCGCCGTCATCGCCGGCGCGTTCAACGTCCTGATCGGAGGCGTCGCATGACCGGCAACTTCATCGGCCGGGGCTGGGCCTTCCCGCTGCGCGTGAACGCCACCGGCGGCATCGGCATGGTCGACCGCGACCGGGAGCTCGCCGAGGCGATCCGGCTGATCCTCGGCACCGCCCCCGGCGAGCGGCTGATGCGCCCGGAATTCGGCTGCGGCATCCACGAGTACGTGTTCGCCCCCGGCGACAGCACCACCGCCGGACGGATCGCCCGCGAGGTGCGCATCGCCCTCGAACGCTGGGAACCGCGGATCGAGGTCGACGACGTCGCGATCGCCTTCGACAGCGTCGACGAGGGCACGCTCTACATCGACGTCCACTACACCGTGCGCGCCACCAACGACCGCCGCAACCTCGTCTTCCCCTTCTACACCATCCCGGAGTCACCCACGTCCGCCGACGGGAGCGTGCGCTGATGGCCCTGCCCTCCCCGAACCTGGACGACCGCCGCTTCCAGCAACTCGTCGACGAGGCCAAGCGGTACGTCCAGCAGCGCGCCCCCGAGTGGACCGACCACAACGTCTCCGACCCCGGCGTCACCCTCATCGAGACCTTCGCCTATCTCGTCGACCACCTGCTCTACCGGCTCAACCGGGTGCCCGAGAAGAACTACTCCGCCTTCCTCGACCTGCTCGGCATCCGGCTCTTCCCGCCCGCGGCCGCCCGCGCCGACGTCGACTTCTGGCTCTCCGCCGCGCAGCCCGAGACGGTGCTCCTGCGGGCCGGCACCGAGGTCTCCACGCTGCGCACCGAGACCGACGAGGCCGTGGTCTTCTCCACCGCCGAGGACCTCCCGATCGTCCCCAGCGCGCTGGAGCGCCTGGTCACCCTCTCCGCCTCCGGGGAACAGTCCGACGCCACGGACCGGCTGGCCGACGGGACGGACGTGCCGTGCTTCCAGCCGCGCCCCGAGGTCGGCGACGCGATGCTCTTCGCGCTGCCCGCCGTCGTGCCCCGCTGCATCCTGGTCGTCCGGCTCGACAGCCGGGTGGAGGGCGTCGGCGTCGACCCGCGCCAGCCGCCGCTGGCCTGGGAGGTGTGGGACGGCGCGCGCTGGAGCGCCTGCGAGACCGGCACCGACACCACCGGCGGCCTCAACCGGCCCGGCGAGGTGGTGGTGTTCGTGCCCGCCGGACACACCGCGTCGGTCGTCGCCGGGCGCCGGGCCGCGTGGCTGCGCTGCCGCGTCACCGAGCCCCGGCCCGGCCAGCCGTTCTACTCGGAGTCGCCGACCGTCCGCCGGGCCGAGGTGTTCACCGTCGGCGGCACCGCGACCGCCGTCCACGCCCAGACCGTCACCGGCGCGTCGCTCGGCACCTCCGAGGGCGTCGCCGGCCAGCACTTCCGGCTCGCCCGGCCGCCGGTCCTGCTCGACGGCGAACCGCCCGTCGTCGAGGCCTCGGCCGGCGACGGCTGGCAGCGCTGGACGGTCGTCGAGCACTTCGGCGACTCCGCACCGGCCGACCGGCACGTGGTGCTCGACGCGACCACCGGCGAGTTCCTCTTCCCGCCCGCCGTCCGGGAATCCGACGGCACCCTCCGCTCCTTCGGCGCGGTGCCGCCCAAGGGCGCCCACCTCCGGGTCCCGCACTACCGCACCGGCGGCGGGACGGCCGGCAACGTCGCCCGCGGCACGATCACCGTGCTGCGCAGCTCCGTCCCGTACATCGCCCGGGTGGACAACCGCGAGGCGGCCAGGGGCGGCGTGGACGGCGAGACCGTCGAGAACGCCAAACTGCGCGCCCCGCACCAGCTGCGGCTCCAGGAACGCGCCGTCACCGCCGGGGACTACGAGCTGATCGCCCGCCAGGCCGCGCCGTCCGCCGCCCGGATCACCTGCGTGCCCGGCGGTGGCGAGGCGGGTGCGGTCCGCGTGCTGGTGGTGCCCGACGCGGTCGCCGACGACGGCGACCGGCTGCGCTTCGAGCAGCTGATCCCCGACGAGCAGGTCCTGGCCGCCGTCGCGTCGGCCCTCGACGAACGGCGGCTGATCGGCACCCGGGTCGCCGTGCAGCCGCCGACCTACCAGGGCGTCACGGTGGTGGCCCGGCTCACGACCCGCTCCGCGGACCCCGACCGCGTCCGCGACGCGGTGCTCGCCACGCTGTACCGGTACCTCAACCCGCTGCGCGGCGGCGCCGACGGCACGGGCTGGCCGTTCGGGCGGGCGGTGCAGTACGGGGAGGTGTTCGCCGTGCTCCAGCGGGTGGCCGCCGTCACGGGCGTGGAGGAGCTGCGGCTCTTCCCCGCCGACCCCATCACCGGCCGCCGGGGCGCGCCCGCCGAGCGGGTCGAGGTACCGGCGGACGCGCTGGTCTTCTCCCACCAGCACCAGGTGGTGGTCACGGCGGTGGCCTCCGACGGCGGTGCGTCATGAGTGAGCGCAGCGAGCTCGTCATCGGAAGGTGCGCACGGGCCGAGGCCCCTGCCGAGCGGAGCGAGGCGGACGCATGACGCGTGCCGCCGTCCCGGGTCTGCCGAGCCCGCACCCCATCGGCGAACTGCTGCCCGCCCTCTTCGCCGACGACGACCTCGCCCAGCGCTTCACGGCCGGCCTGGACACCGTCCTCGCCCCCGTCTTCGCGACGCTGGACAACCTGCCCGCCTACTTCCGGCCCCGCCTCGCGCCGGCCGACTTCCTCGACTGGCTGGCGACCTGGGTCGCGGTGGACGTCGACCCGGCCTGGCCGGACGAGGTGCGCCGCGCGGTGGTCGGGCGCGCGATGGAGCTCCACCGCTGGCGCGGCACCCGGCGCGGGCTCGTCGAGCGGCTGCGGCTGGTGCTGGGCGCCGGCGCCGAGATCACGGACGGCGGCGGCGTCTCCTGGTCGACCGCTCCCGGCGCCGCCCTGCCGCCCGGCGGGGGCGGTGAGGTGCTCGTCCGGGTCTGGCCCCTGAACGGACCGGAACCGGACGCGGAGCAGGTGCTGGCCGTCGTCAGGGCCGGCTGCCCGGTCCACCTGAACTGCCGGGTGGAGATCCTGCCCGGTCCGCCGGGGCTGCCCGGACGAGCGGAGGGCTGACGGATGCCGGTGTGCCCCGAGTGCGGGACGGCCAACGGAGAGGGCGACGACTTCTGCGGCAACTGCGGTGCGTACCTGGGCTGGTCGCGCAGCGCCGCGGCGAAGCCCGCGCCGGCGCCTCTGCCCGCGCCTTCGCCCGTGCCCGTGCCCGTGCCTGCGCCCACGCCCACGTCTGAGCCGGCGAAGGCCGAGTCCGAGCCTTCGCCCGGGCCTGCGCCTGCTGAGCCCGAGACGGCCCGCACCGAATCCACCTGGCGGGCGGTGTCGCGACGGGTGACGCGCGCGAGGAGGGAGCAGCCGCCCGCCCCGCAGGCGGAGGCGCCGCTGCCGGTCCCCGAACCCGTCCCCGCCCCCGAACCGCCGCCGGCCGTCGAACCGAAGCGCGCATCGACGACGGATCCCGCTCCCGCTGTCCCGGCCCCTGCTCCGGCTCCGGCCCCGGCCCCTGTCCCGGCCCCTGCTCCGCAAGCCGACCCGGTCGCCGTCGAGCCCGCCAAACCCCTCCCGGCCCGCCCCGTCGTCCGCCCCTCCGCAGCCGACGAGGTCCCCGACGGCCCGCCCTGCCCCCGCTGCGGCACGCCCAACCTGCCCGACCGCCGCTTCTGCCGCCGCTGCGCCGCACCGCTGACCCCGACCGCGGCCGCACCGAAGCTGCCCTGGTGGCGCACCCGCTGGCCGTTCCGCCGCCGGACGCGGATCGGCGGCTCGGGCAACGCGCTGCGCCGCACCATCGCGCTGCTCGCCCTGGCCGCGCTCGTGATCGCGGCGATCCTGCTGTACCCGGCGGGCCGGCGGGCCTTCGAGGACGTGCGGGACAAGCTCGGCAGCACCGCCGCGATCGCCCCCTCCCGCACCACGGCGAGCGCCGCCGTCGAGGGCCACCCGGCGACGGCCGCCGATGACGGCCTCACCAACACCTACTGGGGAGCACCCGCGGTCGGGGACTCCATCACCTTCGACTTCCGCACCCCGTACCGGCTCGTCGACCTGATCGTCCACACCGGCGGCACCGCGGACCCGCAGCACTTCCAGGAGCAGGCCCGCCCGCTCGTCCTGGCCATGGACGTCACCTCGTCGGACGGCACCGTGCACCGCCGGCAGGTCACGCTCAACGACCAGCCGGGACCGCAGACCGTGGCGACCGGGATCAGCGACGTCACCCAGGTGAGGCTCACCGTCCAGGAGGCCGCCGGCACCGCCCCCGGCCGTCCCATCGCCCTGGCGGAGGTGGAGTTCTTCAAGCGCGCCTGAGCCCCTTCGCCCGCCTATGCCCCGCCGTCGTGCCCGGCCTGGTGGACGTACGGGGTCGTGGTGCTGAGAACCGCGAACCCGAGGCGCTGGAGGATGGGCCGGCTCTGGTCGCTCGCGTCGACCTGGAGGTAGCGGTAGCCGAGGTCGGCGGCGATCCGGGCGCGGTGGGCGACCAGGGCCCGGTAGATGCCCCGGCCCCGCCAGGCGGCGACCGTGCCGCCGCCCCAGAGGCCCGCGAACTCGGTGCCCGGGTACAGCTCCATCCGCGCCGAGCACACCGGCACTTCGCCGGCCATCGCGACCACCGTGCCGACCGTCCCGGGGTTCCGGTCGAGCCGGTCGAGCAGCCGTTGCCGCAGCCGGGCGCTGCTGGTGCCGAACGCCTGCTCGTGTACCTCCGCGACCAGGTCCACCCCGGCGGCGTCGGTCACCTGGCGCAGGTGCACACCGTCGGGCAGCGCGGCATCGGTGGGCAGGTCCGCGATGGCGGCGACCATGACCGCCTCCTCCGGCTCCGGCGTGAACCCGGCGGCCCGCAACCGCCGCCCGAGGTCGGCCGGCCGGTCGTGTGCGTACGCCTTCCACTCGAACTCGAGGCCCCGCGCGGTGAAGTAGCGCACCTGTGCGGCGATCGCCGCGTCCGCGCCGGCCTCGTCGAGGTCCGACCAGAGCACGCCGTTCCAGTCGTGCGGTGCGCCGACCTGCCGGAGGACGCCGCCGTCCCGTTCGATCCGGGCACCGGCGCTGTCGGGCTTCGCCTCACGTCGCAGCCGGCGGTCGAACAGGGCGAGCAGTTCTCCATGATCCATCCGCCCACTCCAGCACGGCGCCGACGGGCGCGCCAACGCTTTTCCGCCGGTCGGTGCCCATCTGCTCCGCTCCGCCCGTTCCGCGGCCTCGTCGCTGATCGGAGGGCTCTCGCTCCGGCACGACGCCGCGTCCGGCGCCGGAAAATCCGCGGTCGTCCGCTGCTCCTTCTGCTTGGATGCGGCCATGAGCGCAGCGGGTCATGGGAGTTCGGCGGGGGACGTGGCGGCGGGCATGACGGCGTTCCGCGACGCGGTCGTCGCGTGGGCGGCCGGTGGGCCGGGTGCGGAACAGGCCCGGGAGCTGGCCGGGCGGTTGTCCGTCCGGGCGGTCGTGCTGCTCGAAGGACCGAGTGATGTCGCCGCCGTCGACGCGCTGGCTGCCGGCCGGGGGCGGGACCTCGCGGGGGAGGGGGTCTGCGTCCTGGCGATGGGCGGGGCGATGAGCGTGGGGCGGTTCGCCGGGCTGCTCGGGCCGGCCGGGCTGGGGCTCCGGCTGACGGGGTTGTGCGACGAGCAGGAGCGCGGCTACTACGACCGCGGCTGGGCGCGGGCCGGTGCCGACCCGCACGACGTCTTCGTGTGCGCGGCGGACCTGGAGGACGAGCTGATCCGCGCGCTGGGTGTGGACGCGGTGCGCGAAGTCGTGCGGGAGCAGGGCGACTCGCGCACCCTGGACGTGTTCCTGCGCCAGCCCGCGCAGCGGAGCCGCACCGCGCAGCAGCAGCTGCGGCGGTTCTTCGGCACGAAGAAGGGGCGCAAGATCCACTACGGCCGCGTCCTCGTCGAGGCCCTCGCGCCGGAGCGCGTGCCCGCCCCGCTCGCCGGGCTGTTCGCCGCCCTCCCGGCGCGCGAAACGTGCTGAGCGCCGGCGGTGTTCGCGCCGCCGCCGGACCGTAGGGCCTGGCGGGACGGCCCCGGCGCCTGGCATGATCGGTGGCCCCGCACCACCCGACGGGTGCGTGCCTTCCCCTGAGAAGCAACGCGACGTGGATGAACGTCTCCGCAGAATCACCGCCAAACTGGCGAGGGTTCCCCGTCTGCCCGGCCGCGCGAAGTCCTTCGGCGAAGAGCGCCACGGCTTCCGCCTCGGCCCGCCGCTGACCGAGGACCGGGTCTCCGCCTTCGAAGCGCAGCACGGCGTCCGGCTCCCTGCGGCGTACCGGCGGTTCCTGACCGAGGTGGGCCACGACGGTGCCGGGCCGCACTACGGGCTGCTGCCGCTCCGGGCCTGGAACCAGGGCGGGTTGAGCGAGTCCGGCGACCTGGCCCGGCCGTTCCCGCTGCGCCCCACGACCGTGCGGGCCGGCCGGGGCTGGTGGGAGCGGCTGGGGAGCCCGAGGCCGCCGTTCGCCGGCACCATGGCCATCACCAGCCAGGGGTGCGGCTACCTGACCGTGCTCGTGGTCACCGGCCCGGCCCGCGGCCGGATCCTCAACATCGACCTCGACCCCCGGCGCGAGTCCTTCTTCAGCCCCGACACCGACTTCCTCGCCTGGTACGAGCGCTGGCTCGACGAGACCGCGGACGGACTGGACACCCACGGCTTCGAACTGTCCCTCCCCGGCACCGAGCCGACGCTCGCGGACACCCTCGCCGATTCCCCGGACCCCGACCTGCGCGCGGCCGCCGCCAGGACCCTCCGGCGACGCCCGCACCTCACCCCCGCGACCAGAGCCGTCCTGCGCGCGGCGGCCACCGCGGACCCGGAACCCGGGGTCCGCGCGACCGCGATCAGAGCCCTGAACGTCGCGCTCCCGGACGAGGAACTCCCGGTACTCCAGCGGGCTCTGACCGATTCGGCTGCGGCCGTCCGTGAAACCGCCGTCCGCGCCCTGGCCGGACGGGGGACCTCCTGGCACGCCCGGGCCCGCCGACTCCTGCGCGACGAGGACCCGGACGTGCGGAAGACGGCCCTCAAGGCCCTGGAGGAGTCCCAGGTGCTGACCGAGGAGGACGTCCTGCCGCTGCGAGACGACACCGCGCCGTCCGTGCGGGCCGCGGCGATCAGCCACCTCTCCCGCCTCGACGCGCCCAGCGCCCCGGCCGTGGCCCGCGCGGCCCTCGCCGACCCCGATCCGGTCCCGCGCCACGCCGCGGTCGCCATCGGGATCAGGCGGCGGTGGCTGACGGAGCCCGACCTGAGACCGGTCGAGCACGACCCCGACGACCTGATCCGACGGCAGGTCGCCTCGGCACTGCGGCGGATGGCCGCGAGGTCCGCCGGGCCGACCTCCCCGCGAGCAGGTCGGGAGGGTGGCCCTATGCTCGCGCCGTGACCCTGTACTTCGATCCCACGGCGGCCCTCGGCGAGGACCGCGAGGCGTTCCGGGGCCGCTGGGAGGACCGGCTCTGGCTCAACGTCCCCGGGCCCTTCTACGGCGCCGAGACCGACAACTGCTGGACGGGACGCCTCTCCGCGCCCGACCACGTCCTCTACGGGGGCACGTACCTCGCCGAGTACGTCTACCGGCAGCCCCGGACGGCGGCGGAGGCGGCCCGGCTGGTCGAGGCGGCCGAGTGCGATCCGCTCCTCGGGTACGGCTGCGACGGGGACGC
Source organism: Kitasatospora sp. NPDC059747 (assembly GCF_042732955.1). Classification (NCBI taxonomy): domain Bacteria; kingdom Bacillati; phylum Actinomycetota; class Actinomycetes; order Kitasatosporales; family Streptomycetaceae; genus Kitasatospora; species Kitasatospora sp. NPDC059747. Next base: position 36,927 of record NZ_JBHWGV010000018.1, read on the forward strand.
GCACTGGACGCCGGACGCGGTCCGCGAGTGGTGGCGCGACCGCGGCCGGATCACGCGGTACCTGTCCGAGCAGGACTGGAATGAGGTCGACTGGGCGGAGCAGGGCATCGCGGACGCGGTCCGGGACTACCGCTCGTACATCGACGGCGGCCTGGCGGGGGACCTGCGGATCTACCTCCACTGGCTGGAGGAGGGCAGGTCCCCCGCGCCCGGTGAACGGCTGCCGGAGCTGTAGCGGCCGCCGGACCGCTCAAAGGCGGAGGTGCGAAGCCCCGTTGAGGTCGAGGACCGTGCCGGAGGCCCACGTCGCCTCCGGGGAGGCGAGGTAGAGGACGGCGGCGGCGACCTCCTCCGGGGTGCCGACCCGGCCGAACGGGCTCTGCTCGCGCAGGGCCCGGCCGGACGGCCCGGTCAGGCGGTCGGCGACGCGGTCGGTGGCGGTGAACCCGGGGGCGACCGACGTGACCGCGATGCCGTGCGGGGCCAGGGCGACCGCGAGGGACTGGCCGAGGGCGTGCAGGGCGGCCTTGCTCGCGCCGTACGCGGGGTGGTCCGGCTCGCCGCGGAAGGCGCCGCGCGAGCCGATCTGGACGATCCGGCCGGGCGCGCCCCGGGCGATCATGCGGCGGGCGACGCAGTAGCCGAGGTTCGCCGCGCCCAGCAGGTTGACGTCGACCATCCGGCGCCAGACCCGCTGCCAGTCCTCGTACGACACCTCCGCCACCGGGTGGGCGTTGGCCGCCGAGGTGGCGACGGCGGCGTTGTTGACCAGGACGTCCACCCCGCCGAGCGCGCGCTCCGCGGTCGCGGCGATCCGCTCGGCCGCGTCCGGGTCGGCGAGGTCGCCGCCGACGACGACGTGCCCCTCGCCGGGCAGGGCGGCCAGCGTCGCCTCGGCCCGGGCGGCGTCCGAGCCGTAGTGGACGGCGACGCGGTCGCCCCGGGCGGCGAAGGCGTGGGCCACCGCCCGGCCGATGCCCCGGGAGGCGCCGGTGACCAGCACGCCCCGCGCCGGGCCGGTGGGGTTCGCCGGGCCTGCTGGGCCGGTGGGGTTCGCCGGGCTCATCGGGCTGGTCGGGCTCATCGGGCGAACATCCGGGACTCGTCGCGGAACGCCTTGAACTCCAGCGCGTTCCCGGCCGGGTCGTGCAGGAACATCGTCCACTGCTCGGCCGGCTGCCCGGCGAAGCGCAGCGTCGGCTCGATGACGAACGCGGTGCCGGCCTCCGTCAGCCGCCCGGCGAGCGCGTGGAACGCGTCGGCGCCCAGCACCAGCCCGAAGTGCGGCACGGGGACGGCGTGGCCGTCCACGGTGCCGTGTCCGGGGGCGTCCGGGCGGGGGCCGGACACGAGGTGCGTCACCAACTGGTGGCCGTGGAGATCCCAGTCGACCCAGTGGCCGGTCGAGCGGCCCTCCGGGAGGCCGAGCACACCGCCGTAGAACGCGCGGGCCCGGGCCAGGTCGTCGACCGGGATGGCGAGATGAAACGCAGGACGGGTCATGCCCCCACCTTGATCCGCGGTATGTCCGGATGTCAACATTCGAACATGACGGATGAACCCCTGCGGAAGGCGGCCCGGCGCGGCCTCGCCGACGAGTGCGCGGACTCGGTGCGCGACGCGATCTTCGACGGGCGCTTCCCGCCCGGCGCCCCGCTGCGGGAGGTCGAACTCGCCGAGTCGCTGGGCGTGAGCCGCGGCGCCGTCCGCGAAGGCCTCGCGCAGCTCCAGCGCGAGGGTCTGATCCGCACGGGCTGGCACCGCCCGACCACCGTCGTCGAGGCGACCGCCGTCGACGTGGAGGAGGTCTACCGCGTCCGCGCCGCCCTCGACCGCCTGGCCGCCGTCACTGCGATGCGGCGCGCGACGCCGCAGCAGCTCGACGCCCTGGACCGGCTCGTCGACGAGATGGCCGCCGAACTCGCCGCCGGAGCCGGCGTGCCGCGCCTGCTGGCCCTCGACATGGCCTTCCACGACCGGATCTACGAGGCCGCCGGCAACCGCCGCCTCACCGAGGCCTGGCAGGCCGTGCGCTCGCAGGTGTTCCTGTTCCAGCTGCAACGGGTGACCCTCGCCCGCGGCCAGTACCGCGCACTGGTCGTCGACGAGCACCGCGAACTCGCCGGGCTGCTCCGGGCGGGCGGCGCGGAGGACGTGCTCGACCGGCTCGCCGCGGAGCACGTGGACGTGGCACGGCGCAGCCTGCTGGCGCTGCTCCCGGAGCCCGCCGAGCGGGGGTGTGAAGTGCCGTGATTCGCCCGCCAACCGGCCTCCGGGCCGGTAACGTCCGTCGCGTATCCCGCATGGCAGTCGCAGCCCCGTCGAGAGGAACCACGGTGTCCCACTCCCCGCAGATCGACGTCGTCCGCCGCTTCTACGACGCCCGGGGCGACCTGGACGTCATCCGCTCCGTCGTCGCCGCGGACGCCCGCTGGGACGTGACGGAGGGCTTCCCCAACGGCGGCGTCCACGAAGGACTCGACCGCATCGTCGGCGACTTCTTCCCCTTCCTCGCCGACTTCAGCGAGTTCCGGTGCATCGGCGACGCCTTCTACGAGGACGGCGACCAGGTCATCGTCCTCGGCCGCTACGTCGGCACCACGACGAAGGGCAATCAGTTCACCTCCCGCTTCGCCCACTTCTTCACCCTCGCCGCCGGCCGCATCACCCACCTCCGCCAGACCTCCGACACCCTCCCCATCGCCCGCGCCCTGGAGAACTGACCCCCTGGCACCCTGTGGGAAGAGCTTCTCGTCGACCAGGAACGCGTTCTGGGCCAGCACCACCCCGACACCGTTGCCACCCGCGAGATCCTCGCCGCCGTCTCGTCGGCAGAGGGGCTTGGCTGGAGACGTCGGGGTGGGACAGCGCGATGATCTCGCGATGTCGAACGTCGCGGATGTGGGTGCCGCCCGAAGCGTGGGTCTCATGCTGAGCGCGATGGGCCGGTTGTAGAAGCGGCCGGGAGACTTCGCCGGCGAGCTCTACGTCGCCCACGCCTTCGGGAACGAGTCCGGGCTGGTGCCGTCCATCCGGAAAGACCCGCCACCCGCCGACCCGCCCTTCGGGCCGGAGAACCTCCGGCAGGCCTCCGGGCGCTTATGACAACAGCATTGACGTGTAAGGGCGCCCCCGGTTTCATGACTCGCACTTCCTCACCCCCACCCCCACGAGCAAGGCGGTGATCCGTTGGTACCGACGCTGAAGGACACGGGCAGCGGTCCGAGAACGGGTGCGAGCCACGGCGCCATGCACAAATCCATCGGCCTGCTGGACGGAGCGGTGATCGCCGCGTCCAGTACGGCCGCCACCAGCAGCATCGGCATCGGCCTGGGCCTGATGGCCGGGGTCGTCGGCCTGCACCTGCCCGCGATCATGCTGCTGGCCTTCCTGCCCGTGCTCGCCATCGCCGGTGGCTACGGGCGGCTGAACGCGGTCGAACCGGACGCCGGCAGCAGCTACCGCTGGGTGGGCCGGACCCTCAGTCCCTGGCTGGGCTTCCTCACCGGCTGGGTGAACACCGTCGGCACGGTGGTCTTCATGGCCTACACCACCACCGTCACCGGCTCGGCGGTCATCCAACTCCTGGACGAAGCGCACCTGCGCGGCATCGCCGGCCTGCGCCTGGACGCCGACTCCACCGTCCAGTGCACCCTGCTCGGCCTCGTCGTCCTGATCGGCGCCGCACTCGTCGCGGTGCGCGGGCTCGACCTCGCCGCCCGGCTGCAGAAGGCGCTACTGGTCTTCGAGTACCTGGTGCTGCTCGGCTTCTGCGGGTACGGGCTGTTCGCGGGTGACCAGCCGTTCTCGCTCCAGTGGTACAACCCGTTCGACATCCCCTCCTTCGGCGCGGTGGCACAGGGCATGGTGCTGGCGGTGTTCTGCTACTGGGGCTTCGAGTCGGTGTTCAGCGTCGGCGAGGAAGTGCGCGATCCGCGCTACGCCTCCCGAGGCGGCTTCCTGGCCCTGGTGGTGATGATGCTGCTCTTCCTGCTGGCCGGCACCGCCTTCCAACGGGTCCTCCCGCTCGGTGAGTTGGCCGACAACGGCGCGCACGGACTGACCTACTTCGGCACCCGGCTCGCCCACCAGCCGCTGGCCGCACTGCCGTTGATCGCGCTGACGTTCTCCGCCGTGGCCTCGCTGCAGTCCTCGGTGATCCCGACCGCGCGCGGGATGTACGCGATGGGCCGCGACGGCGTGCTCGGCCCGGTCTGGACCCGGCTGCACCGCAAGCACGCCACCCCCGCCGCCGGTACCCTGCTGATCACCGGCGTCGCCGTCCTGCTGGCCCTCGCCTCGATCGCCATCCCGACCGTCAACGACCTGATCTCGGCCGCCGTCAACGCGATCGGCGTCATCGTCGCGCTCTACTACGCGCTCACCGCCGTCGCGGCCGCCGTCCGCTTCCGCCACCTGTTGCGCACCGACCCGTTGCAGGGGCTGCGCGCCGTGGTCGGTCCGCTGCTCGGCGCGGCGGCGCTGCTCGCCGTCGGCGGCTACCTGGCCTGGACCTTCTACGACTCCGCCGACCACTTCGAACTCTCCGCCGACAACGGCTGGTTCGAGCTGACCGTCGTGGTGCTGATGGTCGTCACCGGACTCCCGTCGGCGGCTTGGGCCCGCTGGCGGCGCCGCTCACCGTACTTCCAGCGGCCCACGCACTGAGCGATTCCCGCACGACCGACACACCGCACACAGCACGCAGCACACAACGCGCAACGCGCAACGCGCAACACGCAACACGCAACCCGAGAACGGAGCACCACCCATGACCCAGGCCGATCTGGTCTTCACCCGCGGCCCCGTCCACACCGGCGACGCCGCCCGCACCCGGGCGACCGGCCTGGCCGTGACCGGCGAGCGGATCACCGCCGTCGGGCACGACGAGGTCCGCGGATTGATCGGACCGAAGACCGAGGTCGTCGACCTCGCCGGCAAGCTGCTGCTGCCGGGCTTCCAGGATGCCCACGTCCACGCCGTGTACGGCGGCGTCGAGTTGGCCGCCTGCGACCTCACCGGCACGGTCGGCGCGACCGAGTGCCTGGAGCGGATCCGCGCCTACGCCGAGGCCAACCCCGGGCCGGCGTGGATCACCGGCAGCGGCTGGTCGCTGGAGAGCTTCGACGGTGGACGGCCGACCAGGCAGCTGCTCGACTCCGTCGTCCCGGACCGCCCGGTCTTCCTCACCAACCGCGACCACCACGGCGCCTGGGTCAACACCCGGGCCCTCGAACTGGCCGGCCTCACCCGGGACACCCCCGACCCGGCCGACGGCCGGATCGAGCGCGAGGGCGACGGCACGCCCAGCGGCACGCTCCAGGAGGGCGCCACCGCCCTGGTCGCCCGGCTGGTGCCGGCCGCCACCACCGCCGAGCGGGTGGACGGCCTGCTGCGGGCGCAGCGCCTGCTGCACTCGCTCGGCATCACCGGCTGGCAGGACGCCCTGCTCGGCGAGTTCAACGGCCAGCCGGACCCCTCCGACGCCTACCTGGCCGCCGCCCGCTCCGGCGCCCTGACCGCCCGGGTGACCGGTGCGCTCTGGTGGGACCGCGACCGGGGCGCCGAACAGATCCCCGAACTGGTGGCGCGAAGGGCCGAGTTGACCCACGGCCGGTTCCGGGCCGGCTCGGTGAAGATCATGCAGGACGGCATCGCGGAGAACTTCACCGCCGCGATGACCAGCCCCTACCTGGACGGCTGCGGCTGCGCCACCGCCAACTCGGGCCTCAGCTTCGTCGATCCGGCCGCACTGCGCGGGTACGTCACCGAACTCGACGCGCTCGGCTTCCAGGTGCACTTCCACGCCCTCGGCGACCGCGCGGTCCGCGAGGCCCTGGACGCCGTCGAGGCCGCCCGCACCGCCAACGGGTGGCGCGGCACCCGCCACCACCTCGCCCACCTCCAGGTGGTCCACCCGGACGACATCCCCCGCTTCGCCCGGCTCGGCGCGATCGCCAACATCCAGCCGCTGTGGGCCGCCCACGAACCGCAGATGGACGAGCTGACCATCCCCTTCCTCGGCGCCGAACGCGCCGCCTGGCAGTACCCGTTCGGCGCGCTCCAGCGCGCGGGCGCCACGCTGGCGGCGGGCAGCGACTGGCCGGTGAGCAGCCCGGATCCGCTGGCCGGCCTGCACGTGGCGGTCAACCGGATCACGCCGGAGGCCACCGACGGCCGGATCTTCCTGCCCGAGCAGCGCCTCGACCCGGCCTCCGCCCTCGCCGCCTACACGGCCGGAGCCGCCCACGTGAACGGGCACGACGACGCCGGCACCCTGGCCGTCGGACACCTCGCCGACCTGGTCGTCCTCGACCGCGACATCCTGACCGGCCCCGCCGGGGAGATCGCCGACGCCCGGGTGCTGCGGACCTACGTGGGCGGCGAACTCGTCCACGCGGCGGGCTGAACGGGGCCAGTCGAACGGGGCCGGCTGAACGAGGCCGGCCGAACGCGGCGCAGGCTGCCGTCGCCGGGCTGGGGGCGCTCGGCGACGGCGGCCTGCGGTGGGTGCGGGCGCCGGACGGGCCCGAGTGTCGGCCGGCGATGCTCGGGCCGAAGCGATCCGGCGTGCGCAGCCACGGATTGGGCTGCCCGGCGCCGGCGCCGGCACGCGTGAGTGCCCACTGGGCGATACCCATGGTGATCGACCGGGCCGGCTCGGGCGGGAACGGAAGTGGCCTGCGGCGCTCCGGCTCCAGGGCGGTGCGATCGGTCCGGGCTCCGGCCGGCAGGTCGAGCATCAACTCCGCGCTGGAGCGGGCGCCGCCGACGCCGAGACCGCCGCCGCGATCGCCGCCGACCTGTCCGTGGCCCGCCGCTGGTCCGGTGCGCCGCCGGCCCGAGGATGGAGCGGCGCGGCCGTGTTCAGCGGATCGCCGTGAGGCGGGCCTCTGCGGCGTCAAGGAGGAGGTCGAGCGCGTACGGGTAGCCGCTGCGGCGCATGTCGTCGGCGAGGAGGTCGGCGGTGGCGGCGATGTGCGGGTGGGTGGTGGCGTCGACGCGGGCGTAGGAGGCCTGCCAGACCTGCAGGTCCGCCGCCTGGGACACCGCGGGGAGGGCGAGGGCGGCGGCGTCGAGGGCGGCGAAGCCCAGGCTCTGGTCGACGAAGGCGTGGTAGAGACGGACGGCCTCGGGGTCGGGGAAGCCCGCGGTGCGCAGGACGCCGAGGATGGTCTCGACGGCGGCGATCTCGTGGGTACGCCCGGTGGTGCGGTGGGCGGCGAGCAGAGCGGCCTGCGGGTGGGTCTGGTAGGAGGAGTGGATGCGCAGGCCGATGGCGCGCAGGTCGGCCCGCCAGTCGCCGGTGGGCTGCCAGCCGGCCTGGGCGCGGCCGATGAGTTCGTCGGTGATGGCCAGCAGCAGGTCGTCGGTGCTGTGGAAGTACCGGTAGACGGCGCTCGGGTGGGCGCCGAGAGCGGCGCCGAGTCGCCGGGCGGTGAGCGCGTCGGCGCCGTGCTGCCCGATCAGCCGCAGCGCCGTGTCGACGATGAGCTCCTGGGAGAGCACCACGCCCTGTTTGGTGGGCCGACGCCGTCGGCGCTGGGGCTCGGGCACCACGCGTTCGCTCATGCCCGGATCCTATGTCGACATGGTTGTCGTAGGAGCGGGGAGGCGCGGATCTCCGGCAGAGTCGGACCGAACGCGCCGGTGCGCTTCCGACTACCGCTCCCCAGGGCCGCCATCGGCAGTTCGACACCCCGCTCGCCGTGATCGATGCCGGCGAGATCTCCTTCGCTCACACCCGGCAGGAGCTCCCGTCGGCCATCACTGCGGTCCTCGCCACGACCACCGGAGACATCCGCGCCGACGCCCGCGCCGACGACGTCTCCGCCCCTACCACGCGCACCTTGCCGGCGGGGCCGGTGAGGGGGCAGCCACCAGCCTCTGTGGACGTGGTGGTCGCGGCCGCCTGCCGGCTCCGCCGGACGCCGTGAATCGGACGTAGCTTGGATGTAGGCGACGATCCACGCGGCGGATCGACACACCCATTGGGGGTCGCCATGGGAGCCGATCGGATCCAGGAGAAGGCCCGCGCCGAACCGGAGCTTTCGTATCAGGTCGTCTCGCCCCTGCTGAGCGCCTTATCGGACCCGGAACCGGCAGTCCGGATCGCCGCGTTGCGGGCTCTGGTCCAGCTGCCGTTGCCCCGGCGGGCCTGGATCGCCGTGGCCGATGCGGTGCTGGCGGTGCTCGAACCCGGCGGCTACGGGACCGAGAGGTCGGCGGTACTGGCCGTGGCGGGCCGGGTGCCGACCGCGCGGGTTCGGAGGCGGCTGGCCGAGCTGCTCGACGAGCTTCCGGGAGACCGGGAGCCTGCCGTTGACGCGCTGGTCACGGCGCGCAGCCCAGTGGTGGTGCCCTGGGTCGTCGCCCGGACGCGGAGCGTTGATCGGGACGAACGGATCGAGGCCGCTCGCAAGCTGGCCGTGATCGGGCTGCCGGAGGAGGAGGCCCGCCGGATCGAGGACCACGGTGACCTCGACGTGCAGTTCTGGCTCGGGCTGGCGGTGGCACGGGGCGGTGGATCGACCCGGTGGCTCGGGAAGGCTCTTGATCGGCTTGCTCGGGGGGACGAGTACCTCCGGTCTCTCGACTATCCGAGCTCACTGCCCTGGGAGACCTTCGCAGCCTTCACCCCGGTCGACACGGCGCTCGGGGACTTCCTGCGGAACCGGGTCCCGGACGGAGTGACGCCGACGGACGCCGACGAGATCGTCCGACTGCTGCTCGACGCGGACAGCATGGCGCGGCGTCCACCGCCGACGCAGGGCGCCCGCACGGTCCCGGCAGCGGTCGCGGGCCTGCACCGTGTCGTGGCGGACCGGCTGGCCGAGCGCTTGCTCCCTCCGGACGGGCAACTGCGCCTCGAACCCGGGGCCCTTCCGGTGGAGGACGATGCCGCAGCGGGTGCATTGCTCGCGTCCTTGCTCGCCCGTGCGGTCGAGACGCGCCCACCGCAGGACTGGCTGCCGATCGGTCAGGGCGTGGTCGGGGCGGCCGCCGGTCACGGCGCGTTCGTACCCGATCTTCCCCGGCTGTTCGACACGCACCGTGACATCGGGCGGGTGGCCGTCGGGTTGCGGGACGTGGACGAGTTCCCCGCGACGGGACTGCGGTGGCAGATCACGTGGCTGGTGTCGCGCGCGACCGTCCCGGACATCGTCCGGCAGACGGCGAGCAGGCTGCACTCTGTGTCGGTGCCGGACCGAGTGTCCGCGCTTCAGGTGCTCGAGGACGCGATGAAGTACCGGAGCTGGCCTGTCGGTCCGGTCTTCGGGGGTGACGGCAGTCCCGCGGACACGGCCGGGAACGGCGGCGCAGTGATCGACGACCGTGAGCCCGTGCGGAACATCGATTCTCCGGCCCCGGCCCCGGCCCCGGCGCTCCCGCCTCTCCCTACCCCAGCCCCGGCCCCGGCGCTCCCACCTCTCCCCACCCCAGCCCCTGCCCCGGCGCTCCCGCCGCTGGGGGCCCCGGCCCCGGCCGGCGAGTCCGTTTCGTCCCCATGGAACCCGGCGAATCCCGGTGGCTACGGAAGCGGGGGACCGCCGGCTCGGCCTCAGAAGCGCCCCTGGTTCCGGTTCCGGTCCTCACACGCGGACAAGGACCTCCCGAACGTCGGAACCGGCCGCCTGGAATCCCGACCCGCACCCGCCCGGGACGGGGGTCTGTCGCCGGACGAGCGCGGCCCGCTCGACGAACGGTCGATCAACTTCTGGGTCGAGGAGCCCGAAACGGGCTTCGCCGCCGTGACCGCCCTTGAGGTGGGACGGCCCTACCGAGGCTGCTTCCGGGTCGGCGCACCGGTGCCCGGCAACCTGCTGACCGATGCGGCCCCGATCCCCGCTACGGACATCCCGGCGTCCGGGCTGGAGACCCGCTGGGAGGTCTGGTCCCGCGACGTCGAGCTGATACCGCCGGAAGGGGCGCTGTTGTTCCGCTCCGGGCCCGCTCCCGTCACGTTCGAGGCCGTCGAGACGGCCGACGGACCGCAGTGGCAGGCCGCGTTCGACCTGACGATCCCGCGTTTCGGTGACTCCGAGCTCCGCACGCTCGGTGTCACGCTGCGCACCGACGGGTCACCCGCCCTGCACGCGCGGGTGTTCGCGCGCGGCGATCTCTACCGCGAGCTGACCGTGACGTTCTACACCGCCCCGACGCACCGGGCGTGGCTACTTCCGCACAGAGCACCGAAGGGACCGTCGACGACCGTCGACGAAGTGGAGCTCCTGCCCGCCGAACACACCGGAGTGCGCATCCCCGTGGACTGGTTCGACCCGCTGACCGAGCTGCGCCTGTCGATGAACGGAAACACGGTGAACTGGGAGCTGGAGACCACGGACCCACGCCGGGAGGACAGCGAAGCCCATGGCACCGTTCCGTGGAAGCCCGCGGCCACCGTGGTGCAGCGCATCGCCGAACTCCGTTCTGCACTCAAGGACTTCAGAGAGGAGTTCTCGGACCTGCTCGACGACGTGGAGCCGGCCGACCTCGTCGGCCGCCTCGCTCGGTTCGAGCCGTGCCGGGACTGGAGTGCGCCGGTGGACCGCGCGGACGAGCGGCACCGCAGGGCCTGGGAGGAGGCGGTCCACAGCAGGAAGCTTCGGCGTCTCGGGTCCAACGGCCGTGCGTTGTACCTGGCGCTGTTCCCCGCGGGCACCGAGCTCAATGAACTGGTCGGCGGGCTCGCGGCGGGCGACCGGCTCAGGATCGTCTGGTACCCGGAACAGAGCGAGCGGCTGCCGCACGTTCCGTGGGCCTTGCTCTACACGGGGCCGGAGCCCACTGATCGCGCGCCCGTCGAGGTGGGCAGGTTCCTCGGGATGCGGTTGCGGGCAGAGCACCAAGCCCATCGGGTCTCTGCCGGCCGGGCACTTGGGGAGAGCGAGCAGACCACCCGGGCCCACCTCCTCTACTGGGGCAGCGCGGACGGTGACATCACTGCGCCGGAGGCACGGGTGCACCGCGGCGAACTGCGCCGCTGGACCGGCCTCGTGCTGCCGTCGGGCCCGGACGGCGCACGTGCCGAGGTGAGAGAGTTCCTGACCGAGCCCGGTCCCTCCCCGGTCCGGCTCGTGTACGCGTACTGCCAGGCCGCCGGGACCGGATCGGCACCAAGGCTCCGCTTCGGCAGCACCAATGACCCCGAGGAGGAACTCGACCTGTCGGACCTGCGCGCCGGAGCGCCCTTCCCCGACCGCCCGCTGGTGTTCCTGAATGCCTGCGGCACGTCCGCCGCCGGCCCGGGCGAGGCCAACGAACTGGAGGAGGTCTTCTTCGAGCGCGGGTGCCGCGTGTTCATCGGCACCGAGGGCGAGGTGCCGATCAGGCTGGCCGCCCGCCTGGCCGAGGTCTTCTTCCACTTCCTGTACCTGCGGCCCGACGGCCACGCCGTGCCCGCGGGGGAGGCGATGGTGCAGGCCAGGCGGTTCCTGTGGGACGAGTACCGCAACCCGGGCGGCCTGTTCTACAACTACGTCAACGACTACAAGGTGTGCGTCCGGAGTTACGCCGCGGTCTCGGCCCTGCGTTGACGGGGGCCGGCCGTGCACCCGGAGGTGCGACGATGAGTAGGCAACCATCGGACGTCATAGCGGAGTTCCTGACCGTCGACCCGGCGCGACGGCTGCGGCTGGCCGACGAGCCCGGTGCGCGGGAGCCGCTGAGGGCCCTGCTCGGCGAGGACGGGTTCCGGGAGCTCCAGGCCCTCGCCCGGTCGGCACGCGAGCCCGGCCATCTCGCCACCAGACCGGTCGACCTGATCTTCCTTCCGGGGGTCATGGGCAGCGTGCTCGCCAGCCAGGGCCAGGGCGGCATCTGGTGGATCGATCCGCGGACCCGGCACCGTCTCGACGATCTGCGCCTGTCCCCTGACGGGACGACCGACGAGGACGAGGGTTTCCAGGTGGGTCCGGTCGTCGTCGACCCGGGCTACGATGCCTTCTTCACTGCGACCCGTGGTCGGTCCGACCTGGGCTACCAGGGCTTCCCCTACGACTGGCGCAAACCGATCGCGGCGGATGCCGCCCGGCTGAGGGACGCTGTGCTGGCCGCGCACGCGGCGAACGGGGGCCGTCCCGTCCACCTGGTCGCGCACAGCATGGGCGGCCTGGTGGTCCGGACGACCCTCGGCCGCTACCCCGAGCTGTGGCGGCAGGTCGGCAAGGTGGTGTTCCTCGCGACGCCGCACTACGGTTCACCGGCCATCGCGGGCTACCTGAAGAACCACTTCTGGGGGTTCAGCTGGTTCGCCGTGCTGGGGAAGTACCTGAGCCGCCGGACGTTCCGCTCGATGTGGGGCGTACTCGCTCTGCTGCCGGCACCCGTGGGCGTCTACCCGGGCACTCGTGATGACGATCCGAAGCCCGCGGAGGGCGGAGACCGATATCCGCACCCATGCGCGAACTTCGACCTCTACGATGCGCACTCCTGGCGGCTCGACGGCCTCACCGCCGAGCAGGAGGATCGACTCCAGACGGTCCTGTCGGCCGCCGGTGCGGCGCACCGCGAGCTCCACGCCTGGCACGAGCAGCTGGACCAGGGAAAGCGCGACCGGATGGCCGTCATCGCGGGCGTCGGCTACCGCACGCTCTTCCGCGTTGCCTTCCGCAGGCGGCTCGATCCCGGCTTGCCGTCCTCGGTCGACTTCGGCTGGGAAACCATGGAGCGGGTGACCAAACGGATTCCCGGCGACCGCGACCGGGAAGGGGACGGCAGGGTGCCGCTCGCATCGGCCGAGCTGGAGCACGTCGGCGAGGTCCGCTACGTCCGCGCCGTCCACGGCGGCCTGCCCAACGAACGGCAGGTCACGGACGACGTCTTCCGGTTCCTGGCCGACGAACCGATGCAGCTGCCGCGGTCGGCCAAAGCGGCGCTGCACGGCCACCTGGGCACGCACGCGACTTCCGACGGCGGTGGTGACGACCCCGGCTACCTGGATCTCGAACCACCGTCGGACGGCGAAGTCGCAAAGGCGGAGGAGGCCTTGGCGGACGGCCGGCTGCCGGCCTTCGACCAGCTGCGCATACTCTGACCTCCCGATGCCGCCGATCCGCGGGCGTTCTTCACCACCGTCTCTCGGCTGACGGTCGTCCCGACAATTGAGGGCGCAGCCCGTCGCCGGCATCCAGCCGTTGTCTACGCTCCCGCACCACTGCGCGGCCAGGCCCCGGTCGACCTTCGGCAGGACTTCCATCCTGCCGGCCTCGGCCTGGCTACCTGGCCGCCTCCGCCAGCAGCGCCTCCAGGGTTGGCTCCGCCAGTCCCCTCAGCAGGTGGCCCTCTCCGGGGAGCAAGCACACGGTGGCGTGCGGGGCCGAACGCTGGAGGCGGCGGGCGGTGTGTCGGGAGTCGAGGAGGCGGTCCCGGGCGCCGAGCGTGACGTGGACGGGCATCGGGAGGGCCGCCAGCGCGGCGTCGTCGATGACGGGGATCCGTTCGCGCCGGGGGCGGAAGTGGCGGTGGATCAGGAGGACGGCCTCGCCGAAGGCGTGCTCCCTCGCGGTGGTGGGCGGTAGCGGGCCGAGCGCCAGTTTCAGCATCGTGCGCCGCCCCCACCGGCCGAGTGGCAGGAGCAGCAGCGAGGCCGCGAGTACGGCCGTCTTCTGGCGGCCGATGCCGCTGGGGCAGCGCAGGACGAGCCGCTCGACCCGCTCCGGGCGCCGGACGGCGTAGTCGAGGGCGAGCCGCCCGCCGAGGGACGTGCCGACGAAGGCGGCGCGGTCGACGCCCAAGTGGTCGAGGACGTCGTCGAGCCACAGGGCGTGGGCGTCCGAGGCGAGTGGAGGTCGGGCGGGGGCGCTCAGGCCGGGTTCGCCGATGACGTCGACCGCCAGGATCCGGAAGTGCGGGGCCCAGCACGCGACGTCCTCGGTCCACATGGCGGAGTTCGCCCCGGAGCCGTGCAGCAGCACGAGGGGCGGCGCGTCGGGCGGCCCGCTCGCCACGACGAAGGTCCGGCCCTGGCGCGTGGGGATGTCCAAGTACTGGGCGGGGACAGGCCATCGGTCGAGCAGGGCGGTGTACTGCCGCGCGAGGACGCGAGCGCCCTCGGCGGACTTGTAGATGCCTGGGTGAGTCATGGTGTGTACTTAAACATACCTATTAAAGGTCTCGATAGGGAATTTTAGGGAGTGATGCGTCGGCTCCCGATCGTCCTCGCGAGGAGCTTGGCCAGCGCCGGCCCGTGCTCGTAGGCGAGCGGGGCGAGGTCGGGTGGCAGGACGAAGCCGTCGGGCAGGCGGCGGTAGGCGTCGGCGATCTGCTGGTGGTACGCGTCGGCAAGGGCCTGGGGCCAACTGCCGCTCAGGGGTGGGCGCATGCGGGACTCGGCGGTCAGGGCGTGGTGGTGGGCGGCGGCTTCGGCGATGGCCTCGTCGGCCGTCCAGTCGGCGATCGGGGTGCGGTCGGGTCGCCAGGGTGCGAGCCACGCGCTCGGCGCGGCGCCGAGGATCTCGGCGGCGAGCTCCCGGGCGATCAGCGGGGAGCCGTGCAGGCCGTCGCGGTGGGTTCCGGTGAGCAGCCAGAGGCCGGGGCGGCCGGTCGGGCCGATCAAGGGGTGTCCGTCGAGGCCGATGGGGCGGTTGCCGTGGTGGACGTGGAGCAACCGGGCGGTGGCCAGGCCGTGGTGGAGCTGGCCGAGGGCTGCGTCGAGGAGGAACCGCAGGGCGCCCGGGGTCGGGTGGGTGCCGGGGGTGAGGGCCGGGTTGGCGGATGCGCCGACGTACCAGGTGCCGTCGGCCTGGGGGACGGCGTGCAGGCCGCACGCGTAGGCCCGGTTCGGGGTGCGCAGGACGGTGGGGAGGGCGGCGGGGGCGGTGAGGGTGACGGCCGTGCCCTCCGTGCAGACGACGGGCAGCAGCGTGAGGTCCGGATCCAGCTCCTCGACCAGTTGCGTCGTCCAGGCTCCGGTGGCGAGGACCATGATGCGTGCGGTGGCCCGGAGTTCAGGGGTCTTCAGGAGGTAGCCGTCCGGGTGGGGGAGCGGCCGTCCCGCGGGCAGGGGCACGACGTTCGGCAGCGCGGCGAGGGCGGCGTCCAGGGTCGCCAGCCAGCGGCGGGCGTCGAGGAAGGCCTCGTCCGGCAGGTGCAGGGCGCGCAGGGGGCGGTCGTTGTCGAGTGCGGAGACGCCGGGTACCTCCAGCGGGTCGACTTCCTCCACCGGCAGCCCGTGTTCGGCGCCGGCGCGGCCGATCGCGCCGAGGGACTGCTGGTCGAGCGTCGAGCCGACGGCGTTGAGCAGGACGAACGTGCCCCGACCGAAGCCGTCCGCCGGCGCGGCGCTCCCCGCGAGCGCCCGTATCCGTCGGCGCCAGGCGGGCCAGCGCCGCCCGGCCTCGACGGCGAGGTCGACCCGCAGGCGCCCGTGGGCGGTGCGGAGCGCGCCCGCCGTCACCTCGCCGAGCACGCCGAGCATCGCCCCCGCCGCCGGCGACGCACCGGGCCCGCCGGGCCCGGACAGGCCCACCCGCAGGGCGGGTTCGGCCTCGGCCAGCGCCAGTGCGAGCGAGCGCCCGAGGACGCCCGCGCCCACCACGATCACGTCGAGCACCTGTTCCTGCACGTGTGCCTCCTCCTCGGCTGTCGGTCATCCCCCGTCGCCCTACCCGCACCAGCCCCGCCGCACGGGGGCGACGGGCGAAAACCCTTTGTCCGTACGGGCGGTGCGGGCGGAAGGTGGTGCCATGCTGGGATTCGTCCGGACCGACAACGACGCCCTGGTCACCTGCCTGGGCGATCCGCAGCGCGCCGTGCCCGCCTACCGGGAGCTGCTGCGGCGCGGCGCCGGGGCGCGTGACGCGATACGGGCGGGGCTCTCGCACGCCGACGCGGCGGTACGGGAGGGGTGTTGTCGCCTCCTGGACCACATGGTCGACGTCGAGTCGATGGGGCAGCTGATCGCCATGGCCGACGATCCGGACGCCTCGGTCAGGATCGCCGCGTTTCACGCGCTCGCGTGCGACCGCTGCAAGGGGGACGTCTGCGCCCCGGGCGCGGACCGTGTTCTGGAGCCCGGGCTGCGGCACTTGGCGTCCGATCCGGATCCGCGGGCGCGGGCCATGGCGGCCGAGCTCGTCGGCAAGTTCGTCCACGACGACGCCCGCGCCGCCGAGGCGCTGCGGGCGTCGCACGAACGGGACCCGAGCCCGGCCGTCCGGAAGAAGGCGGGCTGGTTCGTGCCGGGCGGCCCCATCCACGAGCGCACGCGCCGGGCGGGGCCCGGTGGGGTGCGTATCGGGGTGTGAGCAATTTTCGGGTTTCGCGGGCGCGTCTGATCCGATAGATCGTGTTGCGCGACACGAGTGCAACCGACGGGCACCGAGTAACGACGCTGTGGACTTCATGCCTCGGACATGGACCACCTGGTCGGGTTCGCCCAGGCCGGCGCGGTTGATCCGGCCACGTCCGCGGACGACCAATGGTGTGGCCGCGCGTTGGGACCGGGATGCCATCGACGATCAGGACGATGTCCTTTGTCGTCGCCCCCGCGACGGCCTGCCGGCGTCAGTGCAGTGCAGCCTCCCCCGAGTGGACGGTGCGGAGGGCGCGTTCGACGGTCTCCCGGTTCTCGCCGACCGGGGCCACGTAGGTGATGACGCCGCGCGCGGCGTCATCCCCGAGCGTGCGGCTGATGACCCAGGTGGCGAGGTACTGGGACGCCAGGCAACCGCCCGCCGTGGCGATGTTCCCCTCGGCGTGGAACGGTGCGTCCAGTACGGTGACGTCGCAGGCCTCGACGAAGGGCCGGCTCGTGTTGTCCGTGCAGGCGGGCATGCCCTTCAGAAGCCCGAGCCGGGCGAGCACCAGCGCGCCCGAGCACTGGGAGCCGATCAGCTGTCGCGAAGGGTCGAGCGGCAGCCGGGAGATCAGCCGGTTGTCGGCGACCACGTCCCGCGTCTTCACTCCGCTGCCGATGAGCACGACATCGGCGTCGGTCACGAACTCCATCGGGCGCTGCCCGGTCACCTCGACGCCGTTCATCGACGTGACCACCGGCGTCGGCGTCGTGATGAAAGCCTCCAGGCCGTCCGCACGGCACCGGTTGATCAACGCGGAAGCGATGAAGCTGTCGAGTTCGTTGAAACCGTCGAAAGTGACCACGGCTACCTGCATCACAGCTCCTTCACGTGAGGGATGCCCTCAGTCTCCCCGGCGCACCGCTCCAGGTCGAGATCTCGATCAGCAGCCGACCACTCACCACGAGTGGACGGCTTCCTCCAGGACCTCCTCGACGCTCTTCGCTCGGTGGCCGATCACATCCTCCAGCGCGGGGCCGGTGACGTCGAATTCGCCGTTGCGCGCTGCCGCGAACATCGTCAGCGCGAACTCCGCGGCCGGCCGTGGCATCCCGCCGGCGACGGCCGCCGAGACCCACGCGTCGTCGTCCAGGACGACCCGGGTGATCGTCCGGCCGGTGATGCGGCTCAGGATCGCGGCGACGCCGGCGAAGTCCAGCGTCCGGCGGGCCGTCAGCGGCGGCGTGATGCCGTCGAGTACGCCGTCCTCCGTCAGTGCGACGGCGGCAGCCTCCGCCAGGTCCTCGTGCGCCGTCCAGGAGACCGGGCCGTCCTGCGGCAGGGCGAGCGTGCCGCTCTCCAGCGCCGCGCGGAGGTAGAGGCTCAGGGTGGAGGCGTAGAAGCCGTTCCGCAGAGCGGTGTACGGGACCCCTTGCCGCTTCAGGTGCTCCTCGGTGGCCGCGTGTACCGGCTGCGGCGGGAACAGCGACGTGGGGGACGCGGCCTGGTGACTCGTGTACAGGACGCGCCGGGCGCCCGCCGCCCGGGCCGCGTCGACGGCGGCCGTGTTGGCGGCGAGTGCGCCGCCGCCCCGGATGGCCGCCGAGACGACGAGGACGCGCTCCGCGCCCTCGAAGGCGTGCGTGAGGCCGTCGGGCTCGGTGAAGTTCCCCTCGCGCACTCGGACTCCGCGCTCCGCGAGCCCTGCTGCCCGGCTCGCGTCGCGCACGCTGACGCCGATCCGGTCGGCCGGCACCCGCTCCAGCAGGCGGTCGACGATCAGTGTGCCGAGGCGGCCGGTGGCTCCTGTGACGATCAGCACGGCTGACTCCCTCCCTTGTTTCCAGTGGAACGAAAATAACGTTAACACTGATACTTCCAGTGAGTGCAAGGGCTCGCTTCAAGCCGAAGGGAAGCCGAAGAGAACTGGTATCAGCGGTACCATCGCTGCCATGGCACCGAACACCGAGCGGCGAGACCTCACCCGCGAGCGCATCGTGAAGGCCGCGGCCGGTCTGCTGGGCGAGCACGGGCCCGCCGCAGTGACCACCCGCCGCGTCGCCCAGGAGGCCGGGCTGCAGCCGCCCGCGCTCTACCGGCTCTTCGAGGACAAGGAGGCGCTGCTCGACGCCGCCGCCGAGCACGTCTTCGCGGAGCACGTGGCCGGCAAGGAGACCGCCGCCCGGTCGGACGACCCGGTGGCGGACCTCCGCGCCGGCTGGGACACCCAGGTCGGCTTCGGACTCGCCAACCCGTACGTCTTCGGCCTGCTGATCGACCCGGCCCGCGCCCGCGAGACCCCGGCCCAGGTGCGGGGCGTGCGGATCCTCGCCGAACGCGTGCACCGGGTGGCCGCCGCCGGGCGGCTGCGGGTCAGCGAGGAACGCGCCGTCAACCTCATCCGCGCGGCCGGCGTCGGCACCGTCCACACGCTGCTGACCCTGCCCCCGGAGCAACGCGACCCGCACCTGGCCGACGCCGCCTTCGAGGCGGTCGCCCGCGCGATCCTCGCCGACGAACCCGCCGTCCCCGCCCGGGAGCCGGCGGCCGTCGTCGCCGCCTTCCGCACCCTCCTGCCCGAACTGCCCAACCTCAGCGGCGCCGAGGCCGCACTCCTCGACGAGTGGCTGCGGCGTTGACGCCTTCTCCGATGATCGGACCCCGCCTCCGCCCGCTGCTCCGCCGTCAGCGATGATCGTCCGCATGACCGATGAGGCGTGGCACGAACGACTCGGCTGGGCCCACGGCCTGATCGCCGAGGACCCGGCCGTGCGGGTGGCCGCACTCGTCCGCCTCGCCGCGGCCCGGCAGGCGGTCGGGTCCGCGATCACGGAGTTCAACGGGGCGCTGTCGCAAGCGAACCGCTCGGGTGCGCCGGAGCCGTACCGGGAGCCGGCCGTTCGGGAAGCACTCACGCGGTGGCGGGAGGCCCGAAGCCGTTCGCTGCCCGAGGCCCTGTGGCAGGGCGTCACGCCCGACGCGTACGCGACGTGGCCGGGGCTGCCGTACGCCCTGCTCTTCCTGGAGTGGGAGTTGCGCCACCCCCGGGCGTGGACGTGCCACGCGAAGGCCTGGGGCACGAAGGAGTCCGTCATCCGGGAGCTGGCCCGTGCCGAGCTGGACGGCCCGGGCCGTGCGAAACTCGCCGACTTCGTCGAACTCGCCGTCCGGCGCCGGTACCGCTGCAAGGACCGCGAGTACGTCCGGATCGCCCGCGCCGTCGATTCCCCCGACCTGCGCGAGCGCCTCGCCCATGCCTCCGGGTCCGCCGACCCGTGGGCCCGGACCCATGCGGGCTACGTCCTTCACCTGCTTGAGCACCCCGAGCTCGCCAACTCCCGTCGAACCTGGACCGATTGGCTCGCCCGCGGGCGCTGAGCAGGAAGTCGGCCTGCTCGACTTCTTGCTTGTGCCTTGCGCGTCTTGGGTTTCGTGGGCGGTCGTGGCCACCAATGGCTGGTGGGGCGTGCGTTGGGTCGTTCCTGGGAGCTGGTGGGGGTTGAGGGCGGGTGCGTAGGAAGTCGGCCTGGTCGACTTTCTGCTTGCGCCTTGCGTGTTCTGGGTTTCGTGGGTGGTTGGTGGGGTGTGCGTTGGGCTGTGCCTGGGAGTTGGTGTGGGTAGGTGGGTGGGTGAGTAGGAAGTCGGCCTGCTCGACTTCCTACTCCCGCCCTACGCGCCCTGGGCCTCCTCGGCGGTCGTGGCCACCAATGGCCGGCGGGGCACGCCTGCGGCCCCGCCCGGGAGGCGGGTCAGGCGGCGGACCAGCGGGTTGACGGGGAGCGTCGCCGCGAGGGCGGTCAGCAGGAGGACGGTGAAGAGCCGGTCGCCGATGATGCCGAGGTCGCGGCCGAGCGTCAGGATGAGGACCTCGCTGAGCCCCTTGGTGTTCACGAGGACGGCCAGCGTCGTCGCCTCGCCGCGCGGAACGCCGGTGAGCCGGGCGCCGAGCCGCGCGCCGGCGTACTTGCCGCCCCACGAGACGGCGAGGAAGACGGCGACGGCGAGCAGGCCGCGCGGGCCGAGGCCGGTGAGGTCGACGGACAGGCCGGTGAGCGCGAAGAAGACCGGTACGAGGAGCGCGCCCGCGTGCCGCATCGGGAGCTCGATCGTGTGCCGCAGCTCCTCGGCGGCGTCGCGCGGCATGGCGAGACCGAATGCGAAGGCGCCGATGACGGCGTGGACGCCGAGGCGGGACGTGACCCAGGCGGAGAGCAGGAGCCCGCTGCCGACGATCAGCAGCGCGAGGAACGGGTGGCCGCCGGCGCCGACGGGCAGGCGGAGCATCCGGCGCAGCAGCGGGCGGACGACGAACGCCATTGCGACGGCGTAGCAGGCGACTTGGCCGAGCGTCAGGAGCGCGTGACCGGACCCGGACGACCCGGCGGACCCGGGACCGCGGGCCGCGGCGGCCAGGCAGACGACGGCGCACCACGCCGTGATCTCGGTGAGCGCCCCGCACGCGGTGGCCATGGCGCCCGTGCCGGAGGCCTGGAGCCGGTTCTCGCCCACGATGCGGGCCATGACCGACAAGGCGCTCGCGGAGAGGGCGATGCCGAGGAACGCGGCGAACAGCCACGGTGAGGCGGTGGCGCCGAGCAGCCACGGGTAGCGGGCGGCGACAACGGCCGCCAGGACGAGGGCCAGCGCGAACGGGATCAGGACGGACGCGGCGGTGACGGCGAGCACCGCCCTGACCCGGCCGCTCAGCAGCCGCAGGTCGAGCTCCCAGCCGGCCGCGAACATGAAGAGGACGATGCCGAGTTGGGCGACGACCGCCAGGTGCGGGCGCACGTCCGGCGGGAAGAGCGCGTCGGTCAGGTGGCCGGGGAGGAGCCCGAGCACACTGGGCCCGAGGATGACGCCGACCGCGATCTCGCCGACGACGACGGGCTGGCGCAGCCGGGTGCGCAGCGGGGTGAGGAGGAGGCCGATCAGCAGGACGGCCGCGATGTCGGCCAGTACCGTCGCGGATGGGGTGGAACCTTCCAAGGTCGAGCGCCTTCCTGGGACGGGACCAGGCGTCAAGAGCCGCGAGGGGAGCGCGGCTTCTGCATTATGCGGAAGGGTCGGTTCGTCGACGTCGCAACTCGTACGTGTCGGGGGCGCTCCGGGGCCCGCGCGTGCCCGCTGGCCGGGGCCGCGCGCCCGGGCAGCGGCTCTCCGGAGTCGAGCCCGGGGGAGTCGAGCGCGGGTGAGCCGGGCCCGGGTGAGCCGAGCGCGCGGTGAGCCGGGCTCGGCCTCACCGCACCGGCGAGGCCTCGCGGGCGGCCTGCTTGACGGCGGCGATCAGCTGGTGGCGGCGGGTGCGCAGGTCCGCGGGGCGGACGGCGAGGGAGACGCTCCCGATCACGGCGCCGTCCGTGCCGAGGACGGGCGCGGCCAGGCAGGCCAGGCCGGTGCGGGCCTCCTCGACGTCGAGGGCGACGCCGGTGCGGCGGATCCGCCGGAGCTCCTCGTCGAGGCGCTCGGCGGAGGCGATGGTGTTGGGGGTGAACCGGCGCAGGCCGGGCTGTTCGACGTAGCGCCGGCGTGCGGCGGCCCCGGCGGCGGCCAGCGCGATCTTGCCGTGCGCGTAGGCGTGCGAGCGGGGGTCGACGCCGACGGCGAGGTCGGCCTGCTCGTCGCCGTCGGCCGCGAAGGTGCGCACGTCCGCGATGACCAGGCCGTCGCCCTGGTAGGCCACGTAGTTGGCGGACGCGCGGGTGGCGTGACGCATCCGGGCGAGGACGCCGTCGATCCCGTCGACGCCGTCGGTCAGGCCCATCTGCCGCTGGAACGCGCGGTGGAGCGCGGAGACCCGGTAGCCGAGGGTGTAGCCGCCGTCGGTGCGCACGAGGTAGCCGCGGTCGGTGAGCGGGGCGAGGAGCGTGTAGGCCGTCGAGAGGGCGCAGCCGAGGCTGCGGGCGAGGGCCTTGGCGGAGACGGGCGTGGGCGCCCCGGCGACGAGTTCCAGCACCTCCAGGGTGCGGTCCGCGGCGCGCGGCCCGGTCTGACCGGCCATGGGGTGCTGCTCCTCCTGCTCGTCCTCCGTGGTCACTCCAGTGTGCCGGTGATCCGATCGGCGCGATCACCGGCCCCTGGTCCAACCCCCCTGGCCTTCCGGCCCCTGGTCCAAGCCCCCCGGCCTCCCGGCCCCCTGGTTCGGGCGTCCCGGCCGGAGGCCTCAGGCCTCGCTGGGCGCGAGTTCGCCCATGAGGTCCCAGCCCTCGCGGTCGGGGAGGTCGACGCTGATGATCTTGGGCCGGGCGGCGATCGCGTGGGACAGCTTCCCCATGGCCTCCCGGAAGTGCGCGGACTCGACGTGGGCCCGGCCCGCCTCGCCGTCGCGGAAGCCCTCGACGAGGACGTACTCGTCGGGGTCCGCCACGCTGCGGGACCACTCGTAGAACAGGTTGCCCGGCTCGGCGCGGGTGGCCTCGGTGAAGTCGTGGACGATGTCGAGCCACTGCTCGCTGTACTCGGGGCGGACGGGGAACTTCACGGTGATGAAGATCATGGGAGGCCTCTCGGATCCGGGCGGTCGGTGGGTGAGTGCCTCCACACCGTGACCGACCGCCCGGCGCCGCGTGAAACGCGTGCCGCCGCAATTCCGGCCCTGCCGGAAAACGCGCGAGGTCGGCACGCGGGTCCGCTAGGAACCCGCCCGCGGGCCGCCCAGCCGCTCGAAGGACGTCCGCCACGACCCCTCCACCGGCTGCCAGCCGTACGCGGTCCGCGCGAGCCCGCCGTCCGCGCCGCGTGCCCAGCGGGGCCGGTCGGTGCTCGGCTCGGGTGCGGCCACGCCGAGCGCGCGGGCGAGGGCGGGGACCCACGTGTGCGCGGGGGCCGGCTCGTCGTCCACGACGTTGACCGCGCCGCTCGGCCAGTACAGCGCTGCGACCGCCGCCCGCGCCGCGTCCGTGACGTGCAGGAACGACGTGACGGCGCCGTCCGCGGCGAGCTCGCCCCGCCGTAGCCGCTGCTCGATCAGGCCGCCCGGCTCGTACCAGGTGCCGGGCCCGTGCAGCATGCCGTACCGCAGGACGACGGGCTCCGGCAGCTCGGCCGCCGCGAGCTCCAGTGCGAGCACGCCGTCGACGGTCGTGGCGCGTGGTTCGGGCGCGCCGGTGTCCAGGGCCTCCGTCTCGTCGGCCGGTTCCTCGCCCGGGCCGTACGCCCAGCAGATCGACTGGGCGACGATCCGCGGCACCCCGGCCCGGCGGGCGGCGTCCACCAGGCTGCGGGTGCCCTTGCGGCGGATCCGGGCGTTCTCGGCCAGGCTGCCGTCCGCGAGGGCCGTGAGCTGGTGGACGATCGCGTCCGGCGCCGCCGCGGCGACGGCCTCCGCCGTGGCCCCGCGGTCGAGGACGTCCAGCCGGACCGCGTCGGCCCCCTGCTCGCGCAGCCACGCGATGCCGCCCTCGGACCGGGAGGCGGCCGTGACGCGGTGCCCCGCCCGGTGCAGGAGCGGCACGAGCTGCCGTCCGACGGCACCGGTCGCACCGGCGAGGAAGACGTGCATGGGGTCCACCCTTTCCCTCCCGTTCGGCGCCGGGGGCCGTTCCGTGCAGGCCCTCGATCACCGCTCGCTCATACGATCACGCTAAGAGGTGAATGGACCGGATCCCCAGGCCAATCCGGCGGCAGGGAAGTGGGCCAATCGGCGGGCCGACGGGGCGTCACACTCGATGCCGTGCTCAGCGCGCCAGTGGCTCAGCGTGCCAGCAGCTGCCGCAACTGGTCGACGATGAACTGCGGTTCCTCCTCCAGCACCCAGTGGTTGGCGTTCGGCACGACGGCGGTGGTCACGTGCGAGGCCACGTGCCCGAGATCGTCCCCGACCGACTCGCGCATGCTGTTCTGACCGCCGACACCCAGCACCGGCATCGTCAGCGGGTTGTCGTCCAGCAGCGCCTGCACGTCGCGCTCGCCCTGGTCCTGCTGGCGGAAGAACTCGAAGCCCGCGTGCGTGCTGCCCGGACGGCCGTAGGCGGCGACGTACTCGCGCTGGTTGCCCGCGCTCGGCGCGCGGCCGTCGCGGTTGTAGACGGAGCCGTAGAAGACCTTCTCCCGGCCCGCGACCAGCTGCTCGGCGACGCCGTTCGCCTGGCCGTTGACGAAGGAGTCCCACCAGAGCAGGTTCGGCTTCGAGGCGACGAGCTGCAGGTACCAGGTGGTCGGCGGCGCCTCCAGGATCGCGAGGTGGTCCACCCGGTCCCGGTACCGGGCCGCGTAGGCGAGCGCCACCCCGCCGCCCACGTCGTGGCCGGCCACCGCGATCCTCGCGTCGCCGAAGCCCAGCTGCTCGACGACGGCACGCACGTCGGCGGCCAGGGTGAGGGCGGTGTACGTGCCGTACTCGTCGCCGCGGGCGGGCTGCGAGCGGCCGAGGCCGCGCAGGTCGACGGCGATCACGGTGTGGTCCTGGGTGAGCGCGGGCGCGACCCGGTCCCAGGCCCGGAGGGTTTCCGGCCACCCGTGCAGCAGCACGAGCGCGGGGCCGTGCCCGGCGATCGCGTAGTGGATCCGCAGGCCGTCGCTGACGGCGTAGCCGTCCTTGAAGCCCGGCAGGCCGCCGGGCGGGGTGGCGGCGGCCTCGGCGGCGCCACCGGCGGCGGTGAACATCGTGGTCGCGGCGAGCGCGGCGGCGGCTGCGGCGACCGGCCAGCGGCGCTGACGCTTCGTCAATCGGCCTGTGAACGGCATGACTTCCCCCGGAGTGAGCGGTCAGGTGATCGTCTTCGCTTGGGGCGCATCGTAGGACAGCAAGTTGACGTCCCGGCAGCGTAGTTGGGGGGATCCGTGTTCGGCCCTCCGGCTGCCCGGTCGGCGCCGCCGCTGGTCAGGACTCGTCGGGGTCCGCCACGAGGGGCCCGTCCCGTCCGTCGACTTGGCTCGAATCAATGGCCTCCCTTGGCGTGATCCACTCGCCGGGTGCTGCCGCGCGTCGCCACTCCGTCGTGTTCACCCCCTGTACGCGGACGGCCACCCTGTGGTGACATGTTCGCGTCAAAGCCGGGGTGGGGCAGGCCCGGGCCGGCCGTGCCCGCCCGCCCCCGGACCCGTGGACGATCGAAAGGGGAACCCCATGCTGCTCCGCGTGCTGGCCGCGACCGGTGTCGTCGCCTCGCTCTTCGGCGCACCCGCCTCCGGTGGCGACTCGCTCCCGACACCGCCCGACCGGATCGTCATCGACGTCGCGACGGTCAACGGCTCGGGCTGCCCGGCCGGGACGGCCGCCGTCGCCGTCTCCCCGGACAACACCGCCTTCACCGTCACCTACAGCCAGTACCTCGCCCAGGTCGGCGTCGGATCGAAGCCCACCGACTTCCGGAAGAACTGTCAGCTCGACCTCCGCGTGCACGTCCCGCAGGGCTTCACCTACGCGATCGCCTCCACCGACTACCGCGGCTACGCCCACCTGGAGAACGGGGCGACCGGCGTCCAGCGGGCCGGCTACTACTTCCAGGGCGACCCGCAGACCGCCTACGGGACCCACCGCTTCAACGGCCCGCGCGACGACAACTGGCAGGCGACCGACACCGTCGACGTCGCCGCCCTGGTCTGGGCCCCCTGCGGGGAGGAGCGCAACTTCAACATCAACACCGAACTCCGGGTCGCCGCGGGCTCCTCGGACCCGACCACCACCACGAGCTTCATGACGATGGACTCGACCGACGGGAGCATCAACACCGTGTACCACCTCGCCTGGAAGACGTGCCCCTGATCCGCTGAGGCGCGGCGTGGTCGGAGCGCCGCCACGCTCCGACCACCCCGCGTGCGAGCCGGTCAGCAGGTGATCGTCACGGAGAACGGACGGTCGTCGTCGACGCCCGGGGGAGTGGCGGTGCGGATGAACAGCGTGTCGGCCGAGAAGACGGCGAAGGCGCCGCCGGTCGCGAGCGCGAAGGCCGCCGTGCCCACCATGAGCTTCCTGGGTCTGGTCATGTGGGGTGCTCTCCCGTCAGACGTGAGGGCCGGGAAGGGGCGAGCCGTCCCACCCGGGCTGTCCGCAGTCCTTCCTAGCGGGTTTCCGGGCCCCGGCACAGTATCGAGCCCGTGCCCGAGTTCGGCTCCTTCGGCGCGGGCATCGGCCTGGAGTCCTCCCGCGGGGCCCAGAACGCGGTGTTCCGCGCCTACCGGTATGCGCCGGAGGAGATTCCCTGGCTCTGAGCGGTCCCCAAAGCTCAGGGGCCCGCAGGCGGTTGTCGCCGCGGGCCCCGGCACCCGGCTGACGCGTTCCCGTCTGTCGCCTGTCGGTCCCTGCCCGTAGGGTGAGCCTCCGTTCCGCACGATCGGTGCGGACGGTCATCGGGCGACAACTCGGACGGAGTGGTATGGATATGAAGAATCGTCGGTTATGGACGCGCGTGCTGTCGGCGTTCGCACTCGTCGCGGCGGTCATCGTGGGCAGCACGATGAGCGGCGCGACGAGTGCCGAGGCCAAGCCCGCGTGGGGCTGGGGCAACGGCCGCTGGTCGTGTTCCGGTGCGCCGGTGCCGGCCGGCTGGGTCATCACGGGCTACGACAGCAAGGGCTGCAACTTCGCGGGCTCGTGGTACCAGCAGCCGGTCTCGGACGGGATCTGGACGTGCTCCGGGTCCCCGGTCGTCCCCGGCTACGTGATCATCGCGCACGACCAGCGCGGCTGCAACGGGATCGGTTCCTGGCGGCACGGCCTCGTCCACGACGGGATCTGGACGTGTTCCGGCTCCCCGGTGGTCCAGGGCTACGTCATCACGGACCACCAGCAGAGCGGCTGCGGCGGGATCGGCGCGTGGCGGCACAACGTGGCGCGTGACGGGATCTGGACGTGTTCCGGTTCGCCCGTCGTCCAGGGGTACGTCATCACCGACCACCTGCAGTCCGGCTGCGGCGGCATCGGTGCCTGGCGACACAACACCGCGCGCGCCGGTCTGTGGACCTGCCCGGGGTCGCCGGTCCCGGCCGGCTTCCGGGCGGCGGCCTTCCAGGCCTCCGGTTGCCACGGCATCGGCGCCTGGGTGCTGGTGAAGGCCTGACGGCCCAGCCATAAGCCGTAAGCCGTCGGGCCCCGGTGCTGGCCATGTTGGGGAACCGGGGGCCCGTGGTTTGGGGGTCCCGACAGCCGGCGGGGGGTTGTTTTGAATATAT
>NZ_JBHWGV010000018.1:64286-69178 GCF_042732955.1 Kitasatospora sp. NPDC059747
ACACAATATTATTCTTCTTGAGTGCGTGTATTTTTTTTTTCATCTCCCCGACTCCCCGTCTGTGCCGGCCGGGCGCGGCCCCCCCCCGGGCCCCCCCCCCCCCCCCCACGGTCGTTGCGCGAGCCCTACCGCGGGCTGCTGGTGATGATCAATATCGCGAGCAGGATCCCGAAGCCGAGGTTCGCGATTTCCAGCCAACCGAAGATCTTGGCCCGCTTGGCGTACTTCTCGCGCTCGTACGGATCGACGGCGGTTCTGGCGCGGTTGCGGTTGGTGACCCACAGCACGATGAAGATGATGTCGAGCACGGCGAACTCCTGTGGGCCGATGGGATGTTGACGATCAGCCGAGGTGGGCGAGGGCCTTCCCGGGTTCGGGTTCAGGATGTCGGCGCACCAGGAGGGTGTCAACTGAGATAGATGCCAAGGGCTGCTAAATTTACGACAGTTGATGACTCGCCGCTTCGTCCTCGGGGAGCCCCGTGCGCACCTGAGCCACCACCGCCGAACGCGCGAACGCCCGCGACACCGTCACCAGCCAGGCCGTCTCGGCGGCGAGGTCGGCCGCGACCTCGCGCGGCGCGTAGCCCGTCCCGTCCGCGGACGGACGGTGCCCGGCCGCCGACGACTGCAGCGCGGCGGCCAGGACGGCCGCCTCCACGACGGCCGCGTCCCCGCCGCTCGCCGCCTCGGCCCACCCGGGCACCCGCGGATCGGCGTGCGCCCGCAGCGTCAGCTGACCGTCGCGGATCTCGATGACGCGCCGGTAGAGCGCGAACTCCGGGTTCCGCAGCGGCCCGCCGAGGCCGAGCACCCCGACCTCCGCGGTGAGCGAGATCTCCGGCACCGCCGAGTGCAGCGCCGACCACAGCGGTTCGAGCCGCCGGTAGTCCCGCCAGGCCCGCACCTGCCGCGCCGAGCGGGTCAGGAAGGCCGCCCACACCGCGAGCGTCATGCCGCCGATGCCGAAGAGCAGCGTGCCGAGGGCGAACGGGGCCGAGAAGGCGTCCTCCTCGATCTCCTGGCGGCCGGTCGTCAGCGTCTCCCACAGCGGCACGGCGCTCAGCGCCGACCAGGCGAACCCGCACGCCGTCCCGGCGACGATCAGCCGCAGCCCGGTCCGCGGCAGCCCGGGGGCGACGACCCCGGCGGACCGCAGGACCGCCAGGCCGAACACCGCGACGCACCAGCAGCCGTGCACGGTGAAGAGGGCGTTGAACAGCGTGAGCGGCAGGCGCCCGGCCGGGCCCGCCACCAGCTCGGGGCCCTCCGGCCGCACCCCGCCCACCACGTACGCGACCGCGCTCACCGCCATGACGAACGCCGAACCCACCGCCTGGCGCCGCACGGCGGCAGGGCCCGACGCCGCCGGCCGCACCGCGTACCCGAGCAGGGCGATCGCGCACTCCGCGCCGAGCTTGAGCTCGTAGCCGAGCAGCGGCACGCACCGCGCGACGGACTCCCACGGCACGGCGGCCCGGGTGGCCGGGGCGAGCACGGCGACGGCCGTGCCGATGCCGAGGATGAACACCAGCAGCCGGCGCTCGCCGGGGCGGCGGCACAGGCCGCGGGTCAGGACCAGCCGTGCGGCCGTCGCCAGCAGGGCCAGCGCGCAGACCAGGTAGTCGACGGTGCTGCTCACGGTGCCGTCCGGTCGGGATCGTCGGGGTGGTGGGGTGGTGCGAGACCGAGGACGGCGTCGAAGCTCGTGCCGCTTGCCGCCGTGGACATCGTCTCCCTCCCCGATCTCCCTACCCGACGGGACTGTCCGGACGCCCATGGTAGTGGCGGACTTCCAGGGCTTCCAGGCCACTTGACGGGTGGGGAGGAGCAGGCGTCAGACGGCCGCGGGGGTGGTCCGGCGCGCGGTGCGGACGTCCTGCCACACGAAGTAGGCGAGGTTGAGCAGCACCGCCGCGTGGAGCAGCCACCAGCCGGGGCCGAAGGAGATCGTGATGTGCGGCACCAGCGTGGGCGACACGGGGGCGAAGTCGGTGGGCCGCAGCGTCAGGTCGGTGGTGAGGAGGCGTACGAGGAACGCCGAGAGGCTCAGGTAGCCGAGGGTCCGGACGACCGGGTGCCGGCGGTGCGGCCGGAGGGCGGTGCAGACGAGGGCGAGGACACCGAGCAGCAGCCAGGGCCACGCGAGGAGGATGCCGTAGCGGGTCTCGGGGACTCCGGGGAAGGACAGGAACCCGAGCGCTTTGCCGAGCGAAACGTCGGCCGCCAGGTCGTGGCCGTTGGCGAACGTGCCGTTGAGGGTGGCGCCGGTCAGGGGCACCGCGCCGACGTACAGGGCCAGGCCGCCGAGGGGCGCGAGCAGGTACGCCGGGCTCCATCGCCGTGCCGGGGCCGGAGCGCGGGGCGGTACGGGGGGCGGGGGCGGCACGAACGTCGTGGCGGTCGCGGTGAAGGGAGCGGTCGGCGGCGCCGTGGGCGGGGCGGGCTGCTGCTGCAGGAACGCCGTGACCATGGCGGCGGCCTGCGGGCCGGTGAGGCGGTCGTCCGGGGCCTTCGTGAGCAGGCCGTTGATCAGCGGTGCCAGCGGACCGGCCAGTGCCATCGGCGGCGCCGTCTCGAACAGGAGCGCCGCGAGCGTGGCCGCCGGGGTGTCGCGGCGGAACGGCATCCGCCCCTCGACGGCCTGGTAGAGCGTCGCGCCGAGGGAGAACAGGTCGCCGGCCGCGGCGGCGGGGCTGCCGTGGGCGCGTTCGGGCGCGAGGTAGTCGACCGAGCCGATGAACATGCCCGAGGCGGTGAGCGCCGTCTGGTCCTGCTGCACGGCGATCCCGAAGTCGGCCAGCAGCACGCCGCCGCCGTCGGCCAGCATGATGTTCGCGGGCTTCACGTCGCGGTGGACGATGCCCGCCTCGTGCGCGGCGCCCAGCGCGGCGAGGACGGCCTGCGCGACCCGGGCCGCCTCGGGCGCCGGGAGCGGTCCGTCCTGGACGATCCGGTCCTCCAGGGAGCGGCCGACGATCAGTTGCATGACCGTCCAGGGGAGGCCGCCGTCCACCACGACGTCGTGGACCCCGACGACGTTCGGGTGGTCGCGCAGCCGCGCCGCGTGCTGGGCCTCCCGCTGGGCGCGCACCAGGCGCTCGTCGTGCTCCGCGGCCGAGGCGGCGGGCGGCAACTGGACCTCCTTGACGGCGACGTCGACGCCCAGCACCTCGTCGTGGGCCTGCCACACGCTGCCGAACCCGCCCGCCCCGAGGCGCCGCGCGAGCCGGTAGCGCCCGCCGACCAGCCGCCCCTCCCGCGTCGCCTGGTCGCCACCGCCGACGCCGTTCCCGCTCTCCGACACCGTCTCCCCGTTCCCGTGCACGCGGTCCGCCGCAGGGGTCCAGGACCGGCGATGGTGCCGGATCCGCGCTGCGGCGACGGGCCGTCGCACCGGCCCGGGCCACGATCATCCCAGCCGCGCGCGGGCCGGGGCACCCGGGGTCCGGATGGTCCGGACGGCCGCGGTGTCTCCAATCGGCGGCCGGCCGGAGTACCAAAGTCCCGGTCACCGGTGTGGGACGGGTGGGACGGACACGACCGGGCCTTGCGCCGACGCGGTCGCCCGGCAGACTGACGGGACCGGCGGCAGCGGGTCGATCCCCGCCGCCGGCTCCCGGCTGACGAATCATCGGAGACTCGCGCCGGAGATCCACGAGATCCTCACACACCAGGAGCACCCACCCGTGCGTACCCTCCTCCCCGCCCGCCGCCGGTTATCGCTGGGCCTGGCCCTGGCCGCCGCACTGACCGGTCTCGGCGCACTGACTGCCTCCGCCGCGACCGCCTCCGCCGCGCCCGCGGCCACCGCGCCGAGCCCGATAGCCCTGACCTCCTCCGCCTGTCCGGCGGACATCCGGCAGGGCGAGTCCGACGGCTGCGTCACCCAGCTCCAGCTGGAGCTCGACCGCACCGGCGCCACGATCGCCGTGGACGGCCGGTTCGGGGCGGCCACCCTGACCGCCGTCCGCGTCTTCCAGACGGCGCACGCGCTGGTGGCCGACGGCATCGTCGGCCCCGCCACCAAGGCGGCGCTCGACGCCGCGGCCGCGGCGGCCTCCGGCACCGTCGACCTGCGCACCCAGTGCGGCGACCTGCGGACCGGCGCGAGCGGACCGTGCGTCAGCACGCTGCAGACGATGCTGAACGCGCTCGGCGCCCGGCTCACCGTGGACGGGCAGTTCGGGCCGGCCACCGACACCGCGGTGCGCGACTTCCAGGCCTTCCACGGCCTGGCCATCGACGGCGTCGTCGGCCAGGGCACGAAGGCCGCCCTCTACAGCGGCAACGCCGGCTCCACCGGCACCCCGCCGCCGCCCGGCACCCCCGTCGACCCGGCCAAGGTCCTCGCCGCGGCCAAGGCCTTCCTCGGCGTCCCGTACGTGTGGGGCGGCGGCCA
This sequence comes from Kitasatospora sp. NPDC059747, assembly GCF_042732955.1. NCBI lineage: Bacteria > Bacillati > Actinomycetota > Actinomycetes > Kitasatosporales > Streptomycetaceae > Kitasatospora > Kitasatospora sp. NPDC059747. The sequence goes on from NZ_JBHWGV010000018.1 coordinate 68,688, forward strand.
CTCGCTGCGCGGCGAGGGCCCCGGCCCGTCGCTGGGCACGTGCGACGGCTACACCGGCTCGATCCAGCCCTGCCCGGCCGACACGACCGCCGGCGTGGACTGTTCGGGCCTGGTCCGCGCGGCCTACTGGTTCGGCGCGGGCTTCGACCTGGCCAACGGCGGCGACACGAACCAGCAGACGCTGGACCGCCACCTCACGCCGGTCACCGAGTCCCAGCGCCGGCCGGGCGACCTGGAGTACTTCGGCACGGACGCGCACACCACCACGCACGTCGTGCTGTACGCGGGCACCGACCCCGCCACCGGCGCGGACATGATGTACGAGGCCAAGGAGACGGGCACGGACGTCCACTACGTCGGCCTGCGCACCGGCGGCTTCTGGTACCACGTCACGGCCTGACGGCCGGGCACGCACGGCGCGGGGGGGGGCGGTCGGCGCCGCCCGCCCGCCCCGGCGGGCTCGGGGGGCGTCGGCGCCGCGCGCTCTTGGG
>NZ_JBHWGV010000018.1:69188-69647 GCF_042732955.1 Kitasatospora sp. NPDC059747
CGGTCAGTGCTCGACACGCTCGGCCTGGGCGCGCGTGTGTTTGCGGTTCCACCGGGGGGGGGGGGGCGCGGCGCGCGCGGCGGGGGGGGGGGGCCCCCCGCCCCCCCCCCCCCACCGCGCTGCGTCAGCCGCGGCCCGACGCCCCGGTGCTGTTCACCGTCACTCGAAGCGGCTCGGGTCCCCGGCCCCCCGGCGGACGATCTCCGGCTCGCCGCCCGAGAAGTCGACGACCGTCGTCGGCTCCGTGCCGCAGTCGCCCGAGTCGACCACGGCGTCCAGCACGTGGTCGAGGCGCTCCTTGATCTCCCACCCCTGCGTCATCGGCTCGTCCTCGCCGGGCAGGAGCAGCGTGCTGGAGACCAGCGGCGCGCCGCGTGGGGCGCCCAGCCCCCCCGGGGCCGCGGGGGCGGGGGGTCCCGCGCCCCCCCACGACAGAAGGGCGGGCCGCAGCCGCCCGGG
>NZ_JBHWGV010000018.1:69657-103966 GCF_042732955.1 Kitasatospora sp. NPDC059747
TTCGGTCGCGGGGGGGCTGTCGCTGGGGGGGGTCCCCCCGGGGTCCGCTGTGTGCGGCGCCCCGCGCCCGGGTGACGGCGTGGTCGGGGATCCGGACGCCCACCGTCTTCTTCTTCGGGTGCAGGAGGCGCCGGGGCACCTCCTTGGTGGCCGGGAGGATGAAGGTGTAGCCGCCCGGCGTCGCGGCCTTGACGGCGCGGAAGACGTTGTTGTCGAGCTGCACGAACTGCCCCAGCTGCGCGAAGTCCTCGCACATCAGGGTGAAGTGGTGCCGCTCGTCGAGGCGCCGGATCGTCCGGATCCGTTCGAGGCCGTCGCGGTTGTCCAGCCGGCAGCCCAGGGCGAAGCAGGAGTCGGTCGGGTACGCGATGAGGGCTCCGGACCGGAGGCTGTCGGCCACGGTGCTGATGGTGCGCGGCTGGGGGGACTCTGGGTGGACGTCGAAGTACTTGGCCATTCGGCGACCCTAAGGGATGCCGACCGCTGATCGCCGCAGGTCTCAGCGGGACGGGGTGAAGTTCGGGAGCTGTTCGAGGCTCTCGGCGACGGCGGCGAAGCCGTACGCGAGCATCTCGTGCTCGTAGACCTCGACGGCCTCCCGCAGGCCGGTCCCGCCCCGGTGGGCGTCCGTGAGGGTGCGGCAGAGGAGCGCGGCGTCGCGCAGGGCGGTATTGGCGCCCTTGCCCGCGCTCGGGGGCATGGCGTGGATCGCGTCGCCGAGGAGGGTGACCGGGCCGGTGCCCCAGTGCGGGACGGGCTCGGCGTACCGGAGCGTCAGCGGCGAGCTGTTGACGACGTCGGACCGGCGGACGAGCTCGACGAGATCGGGGTGCCAGCCGTCGAGGAGGGGGAGCAGCCGGTCGCGGACGGTCGCCCAGTCGTCGTCGCCGGTGAGCTGCTCGGGGAGGGTGACCACCCAGCGCAGGTAGCTGTCGGTGTCGGGGAGTTCGACCTCGGGGGCGAGCTCGGCCGCCGCGAGCCTCGGCGGGCGGCGGAACTCCATCCGGCCGAGCAGCATCGTCAGCCCGGGGCCCTGTACGAGAGTGCCGAAGTCCGGGACGAGGGCGGCGAAGCGCTCGGTGAGCGGGGTGCGCCCGAGGAGCGAGTTGCCCGGAATGTCGACCACCCGGGCGTCGGGGAGCAGTCGGCGGCGCACGGCCGAGCCGACGCCGTCGGCGCCGACGAGGAGGTCGGCCACCGCGCTGCCGCCGTCGGAGAGGTGGACCTCGACGGTGCCGTCCGGCAGCTCGGCGTAGCCGGTCACGGCCCTGCCGAACTCGACGCGCTCGCCGAGCCCGGCGAGGAGGACCTCCCGCAGGACGCGCCGGTCGGCCGCCGCGCCGCCGTCGGTCGGGTCGAGCCGCCGGAGCTCGGTGAGGTGCTGGTCGACCACCCTCGGCCGGCCGGCGAGCGGCCCGGTCACGGCGTCGAGCAGCCGGTACAGCCGGGGCGGCAGGCAGTCGCGCAGCGCGCCGAGCCCGTGTTCGTTCAGAGCGATCCGGAAGCCCTGGTAGCGGCTGTCCGCCGCGGGCTCGCGCTCGTACACCCGCACGTCGATCCCGGCGCGGACCAGCCCCTGCGCCAGGCACAGCCCGCCGATGCCGGCCCCGGCCACGATCACCTTCATGTCCCGCTCCTCACGTTCCGTCATGTCCACCAGCATCGGTGCCGGTTGGTGGCGGCGGCAGGGCGTTCGATCACGAAGCACCGATGACATCCGTCACAGCGCCGCCTCCCGCAGCCGCTGGGCCGCGTGTTCGGGGCTGACGTCGTTGACGAAGGCGTCCATGCCGGATTCGACGCCGGCCAGGTACTTGAGCTTGTCGGCGGTGCGCCGGATGGTGAACAGCTCCAGGTGGAGGGCGAGTTCGTCCCGCTGGTCACGGGGCGCCTGGTGCCAGGCGGAGATGTACGGGGTGCGGCCGGTGCCGAAGAGGCGGTCGAAGCGGCGCAGCAGGTCGAGGTAGAGGCGGGGGAACTCGGCGCGTTCGGCCTCGTCGAGGGCGGTGAGGTCGGGGACGCGGCGGTGCGGGTAGAGGTGGACCTCGTAGGGCCAGCGGGCGGCGAAGGGGACGAAGGCCGTCCAGTGTTCTCCGGCGAGTACGACCCTTTCGCCGTCGGCGCGTTCGGCGGCGAGGAGGTCGTCGAAGAGGTTGCGGCCCGTCGCCGTGCGGTGGGCCCAGGCCCGCGCGGCGATGCGGGTGGTGCGCGGGGTGGTGAAGGGGAAGGCGTAGATCTGGCCGTGGGGGTGGGCGAGGGTGACGCCGATCTCGGCGCCGCGGTTCTCGAAGCAGTACACCTGTTCCACGCCGGGCAGGGCGGAGAGCGCGGCCGTGCGGTCCGTCCACGCGTCCAGGACCAGACGTGCGCGGGCCTCGGAGAGGTCGGCGAAGGACGCGTCGTGGTCGGCCGTGAAGCACACCACCTCGCAGCGCCCGGTGCCCGGTCCGGCCGTGCGCAGCGGGCGTTCGGTCCGGGGCGCGTCCGCGTCGGGGTGCAGGGACGGGAAGCGGTTCTCGAACACCGCGACCTCGTAGTCCGGGGCCGGGATCTCGCTGAGCCGCGCGTCGGTGGAGGGGCAGAGCGGGCACTCGTCGGCGGGCGGGAGGTGGGTGCGGCCCTGGCGGTGGGCGGCGATGGTGACGCTGTCCCCGGTGGCGGGGTCGCGGCGGATCGCGGAGCGGACGGCGGTGGGCTCCAGGTGGCGCCGGTCGACGGTGTCGCGCACGGCGGACTCGTCGGTGTCGTAGTAGAGGATCTCGCGGCCGTCCGCGAGCTTGGCGGTGGTCTTCTTCATGGCTGGGTCTTCTCCATGGCTGGGCCTTCCGCGGCGGCGGTGGGGGGCCCCCCCCGGCGCCGCGCCGGGGGGGGGGGGGGGCCCCGCCCCCCCCCCGGCGCGGGGGGGGGGGGGGGGGGGGGGGGGGGGGGGGGCGCGGCCCCCTCCTGGGGGATTGGCTGGAGGACGGTCAGGCGGGCAGGCCGACGGCCCGCTCGCGCCCGCGCCGCTGCTGGATCACCACGGCGACGACGAGCAGGAGGCCCTGGGCGACGTTCTGCCAGAAGGAGTTGATGCCCTGGACGGTGAGCCCGTTCTGCAGCGCGCCGAGCAGCGCGACGGCGAGGAGCGTCCCGGCGATGCCGCCCTTGCCGCCCTTGAGCGCGCAGCCGCCGAGCGCGGCCGCGGTGATGGCCTGGAGCTCCAGGCCCTCGCTGCCGGAGGTGGGCTGTCCCGAGCCGGTGCGGGCGGTCAGCAGGACGCCGGCGACGGCCGCGACCATGCCGGTGAGCGCGTACACCGACAGCAGGTACTTGTTGAGGTCGATACCGGCCAGCCGGGCGGCGGTGGGGTTGCCGCCGAGGGCGTAGATGTTGCGGCCGATGTCGGTGTAGGTGAGCAGGACGTGCACGGCGGCGGCGACCAGGATGAGGATCCACACCATGGTCGGCAGCCCGGCGATCTTGCCCCGGCTGAGGAAGACGAACAGCGGGTCGCCGAGGACGTAGCCCTGGGCGCGGCCGTCCGAGATCAGCTGGGCGACGCCCTTGTACGCGGCGAGCCCGGCCAGGGTGGCGATGGTCGGGTTGACCCGGCCGTAGATGATCACGACGCCGTTGAGCAGCCCGACGCCGGCGCCCGCCAGCACGGCCGCGCCGATGCCGAGCGCGGCGCTGGAGCCGGTGGACGTGAACACCATCGCGCTGACCACGGAGGCGAGGCCGGCCTGGGAGCCGACCGAGATGTCCAGGCCGCCGCAGATGATCACCACGGTCTGGACCACGGCGAGCAGCCCGGCGATGGTCACCGCCTCGGCGATGACCTGGATGTTCTGCCAGCCCAGGTAGTTGAGGTTGAGAAAGCCGAACAGCGCGAGCACGGCCGCCAGGGCCAGCAGCAGGATGAGGTTCTGGCCACCGACGGCGCCCAGCACGGCCCGCGCGCCGGTCGGCCGGGCGGGCCCGGTGGGGGCCTGCGGCCGCTGGTCGGCGGTGGTGGAGGGGGTGGTCATCGGGCGGCTCCGGTCGTGGGGTCGGTGGTGTCGGCGGGCGCGAGGTCCTCCGACATGGCCAGGGCGAGGATCGCCTCCTCGGAGGCCTCGGCGCGGCCGAGTTCGCCGGTGATCCGGCCGTTCTGCATGACCAGGATCCGGTCGGCCAGGCCGAGGACCTCGGGCAGTTCGGAGGAGATCACCAGGACGGCGACGCCGTCGCGGGCCAGGTCGGCGATGATCTGGTAGATCTCCGCCTTGGCGCCGATGTCGACCCCGCGGGTCGGCTCGTCCAGGATCAGCAGCTCGGGGCGGCGGGCCAGCCAGCGGGCGAGCACGACCTTCTGTTGGTTGCCGCCGGAGAGCGTGCGGACCTCGCTCTCGATCGAGGGCGCGCGGACCCGCAGCCGGTCCGCGTACTCCTGCGCGAGCTGCCGCTCGGCGCCGCGCCGCACGAACCGGCGCCGCCGCAGCCGGTCGAGGCTGACCAGCGAGGTGTTGTCGCGGATCGTCCGGTGCAGGAAGAGCGCCTGGGCCTTGCGCTCCTCGGGGGCGAGCCCGAGGCCCGCGCGGATCGCGTCCTTGGGGGAGCGAAGGCGCAGCACGGTGCCGCCGAGGAGGACCTCGCCGGAGCGGATCGGCACGTCCCCGGCGAGGGCGAGGGCGAGTTCGGAGCGCCCGGCGCCGATGAGCCCGGCGAGGGCGACGACCTCCCCGGCCCGGACCCGGAGGCTGACGTCGTGGACGTCGTCGGTGCTGACGCCGCGTACGTCGAGCACGACGCGGTCGGTGGCGACGTCCTGGCGGACGAACAGGCCGGCCAGGTCGCGGCCGACCATGAGCCGGACGAGCTCGCGCTCGTCGGTCCCGTCGGCGGGCAGGACGCCGGTCAGGGTGCCGTCGCGCAGGACGGCGATCCGGTCGGCGAGCCGGAAGATCTCCTTCATGCGGTGCGACACGTAGATCACCGCGATGCCGCGGTCGCGCAGCCGGCCGATCAGGGCGAACAGGGCCTCCACCTCGTGCTCGGAGAGCGAGGAGGTGGGCTCGTCGAAGGCGATCGCCCGGGGCGGCACGGCGCCGGTGAGCGCGCGCATGATCTCGACCAACTGGCGCTGGGCGGCGGTGAGTTCGGAGCCGAGGAGGTCCGGGTCGAGGACCTGTTCGAAGCCGAGGTCGGCCAGGTCCGCGGTGATCCGCCGGCGCAGCTCGGCCCGGTCGAGCCGGCGCCCGGCCCGGCGCGGGAGGCTGCCAGCGTAGACGTTCTCGGCGACCGACACGTGCGGGATGATCTCCGGCTCCTGCGGGATGATCCGGATGCCCGCGCGGCGCGCGTCGGTGGGGGAGGAGAGGTCGAGCGGGGCGCCGTCGAGCAGGACCTGCCCCTCGGTGGGGCGGTGGTCGCCGCTCAGGATGCGCAGCAGGGTCGACTTGCCGGCGCCGTTCTCGCCCATCAGGGCGGTGACCTTGCCGGGCGGGAAGTCGACGCTGACGCCGTGCAGCGCCCGGACGCTGCCGAAGGTCTTGCCGATGTTCTCGGCGACCAGGCCCTGGGCGGGCCGGGGGGAGGGCCCGGAGCCGGGTGGGGACTCGGGTGAGGTCATGCGTGCCTCGCTGGAGGTGCTGGGGGTCGCTTGGGGTACCGGAAGGGGTGGTGCTCAGCTGCAGGTCATGCCGGTGCTCTGCCAGGTCGAGGCGTCGACCATGGTGGTGGGGGCGAAGGCCTCGGCGGGGAAGTCCTTGCCGTTCTTGAGCTTGTCGACCATGGTCTGGACGGCCAGCGCGCCGACGTCCTTGCCGTTGATGAACAGGGCGGCCTTCATGCCGGAGGGCTTGCCGCTGGTCCAGTCCTTGCAGGCGAGGTAGGCGCCGAGGCCGACGCCGTCGATGTCGTCGGGGCTGACACCGGCGTTCTGAAGGGCGGTGACGGAGCCCTGGACGTTCTCGTCGTTGCAGCCCCAGACCACCCAGTGCTTGACGCCGGGGTTGGCGGTGAGGGTGGCGGCGGTCTTGTCCTGGGCGCCGGTGGGGGTGTTGTCGGTGGCGACGTCGATGTTCTTGACGTCGGCCCCGCCGGCGGCGGCGAAGGCGGCCTTGGCGCCCTTGATCCGGTCGCCGCAGACGGTGACGTCCTGCTTCCAGGCGGAGATGATGCGGGTGTCGGCGGGGTTCCAGCCGGCCTTCTTGAACTCGGCGGCGGCCCGCTTGCCGACCTCGCCGCCCATCTGCTCGCCGGAGAAGCCGACCCGGGCGACGAGGTCGCCCTTGCCGCAGGAGGCGGGCGCGGGGCCGGTGGCGCAGATCTGGTCGTCGGAGGTGAGCAGGGCGACGCCGGCGTCCTTGGTGGTCTGCACGACCTGCGGGCCGACGGCCGGGTCGGGCACGACGACGATCAGCCCGTTGCTCTTGCCGGCGATGGCCGACTGGACCTCGCTGACCGTCTTGTTCGCGTCGTTGCCGAGGTTCACGACCTTGAGGTCGACGCCGAGCTCGGCGGCCTTGGCCTTGGCGCCGGCTGCCTCGCCGACGAAGTACTCCTGGTCGCCCTGCTTCTGCAGGTAGGTCAGCGAGACCTTGCCGTCGACCTTGGCGACGGAGCCGGAGGACGACTCCTGGCCGGTCGAGCACCCGACGGCGCCCACGAGGGTCACGCAGCCCAGGACGGCGGCGGACAGGACACGGCTGCGGCGAATGAACATGCGGTGGCTCCCGGTCAGGAGAGAAGGGTGGGGGATGTGGGCACGGCGTTTGAGTCGCGGCTTGAATCAAACACAATCGATCAGAAGCAAACTTGATCAAACGTGCTCGGACAGGAAACTCCCCGCCCGGACTTTCGTCAAGGGTCTTCGATGCGCTCGCGTCAATTCGAGACGTTCCCGTTATCGCCGCGGTCTACCCGGTCCCCACCCACCCGGCGGGCGGGTGGGGACCGGGTCGGAGCGGACGGTGGATCAGGAGAGGGTCGTCCAGGCCTGTCCGGCCGCGGCCGGGTCGGGCTGGACGGTGACGACGGCGGAGGCGGCCGCCGGGCCGGCGGCGGCGAGCGCGAGGCCGGTGGCCACGTTGGTGACGGTCAGTGCGCCGGTCGCGGTGTTCTGGAGCACCCGCCACTTCTGGCGGGCGTTGTTCGGGTCGTAGCCGTTGGTGACGTACGCGGCCGCGCCGGACGAGCCGGGGGCGGTGAGGATGCCGTGCACCTGGGTGCCGGTGTAGCAGTTGTCGGTGATGCGCACGGTGCCGTCCGGATTGGCGGCGAAGTTCCACTGCTCCGAGGTGTGCGTGCTCCACCACGTGTTGACGTCGACGACCGCGCCGTCCGCGGCGCTGCAGGTGCCCTGGACCTCCAGCGCCTGGCCGCCGGTGCCGCCCGCGCCGATCGCGTGGTAGGCGCCGTCGCCGATCACCGCCGCGGGCGTGAACGCGGCCTGCGGGGTGAGGCGGAACATCGCGACGCCGTGCGGGGCGACCCAGGTGCCGCCGACGGTGCCGCCGGAGGCGACGGTGCCGGTGGCGCCGGTCCACAGCTCCTTGGACGTGTAGCCGCCGGTGAGGCCGAGCGAGCCGAGCGTGCTGCCGATCGTCTGCCAGTTGTTCGGGTCCTGGTTGACCAGCAGGACGGCGGTGTCGCCGCCCGCCAGCTGCCGCTTGAGGACCACCGGGGCGGTGCCGTTCGCGGGCGGGGCGCCGACCAGCGTCGCCGGCCTGGCGAGCGCGTCCTGGTCGATCCGGATGACGTCGGCGTTCTTCATGAGCGCCAGGCCGGAGGCGGGGATGCCGGTGGACCAGCTCGTACTGCCGTCGGTGTGCTGGGCGTCGGCGTAGGTGCGCAGGTCGGCGCCGGAGATGAGGGGCGAGGCCATCATCGACAGGACCGACAGCTCGGTGCGCGACTCGTCGTCGGTGAACGGCTTGTGGCACGCGCAGGTGTCGGTGACGCCCCACGAGCCGTAGACGTCCTGCCAGCCGGTGAACATCATGTCCATGTCGTTCCAGCTGCCCGGGCGGACGTTGCCCGGGTACTGCAGCGCGGTGCCCAGCTGCTGCCCGTAGAGCACGCCGCTCAGGTCGCTGCCGCGGTCGCCGCCGATCCGGCACAGGTTGGCGACCTGCCCGCACCACACGCCGGTCGGCGCGTACCCCGGGGACTGGTACGCCGGGGTGCCGGCCGCCCGGATCACCGGGTCGGTGCGGGCCGGGTCGTTGGCGCCCAGCAGGTACGGCACGCCGGTGTGCACCGGCTGGGCGGAGACGCTGAGCGCCACCCTCGGCCTGCCCTGCGCGGCGGAGGCGGCGTCGAGGGCGCGCTGGAACGTCTGCACCCGGGCGTACATGGACTGGGTGAGTTCCTTGCCCTCGCCCTGGGTGTAGTAGTTGTGGCCGTCCGGGCCGACGATCTGGGGGCCGTACGGGCAGTCGTCGTACTTGACGTAGTCGACGCCCCAGGAGACGAAGTCGCTCGCGTCGGTGGCCTCGTGGCCGAGGCTGCCGGGGTGCATCTGGCAGGTCAGGTAGGTGTCCGTGCCGTACAGGCCGAACTTCATGCCCTTGCTGTGGGCGTACCAGGCGAGGTACTGGATGCCGTTGACGGTCTGCCCGTTGACGACCTGGGAGGGGAAGGTGTCCGGGCGCGGGGCGAGGTGGCCGGAGGTCGGGTCGTTGCCGGTGCCGTCGGTGCCGGCGACCGGGTTCCCGGCGGCGTCGTAGAGCTGCATCGAGCCGTAGGACGTCCGCACGATGTCGGTGCTCTGGCCGTCGCGGTGCCAGAGCGACCAGCCGTCGTCGATGGTGACGGTGTTGTAGCCGGCCGCCACCAGGCCGTTGCCGGACATGAAGTCGATGGTCTGCTTGACCTGCTGCTCGGTCACGTTGGTGCCGAGCGAGTTCCAGGAGTTCCAGCCCATCGGCGGGGTGAGGGCGGTGCCGTTGTCGAGGGCGGCGGCGGGGGTCGCCGTGGTCAGCGCGAGGGCGCCGAGGCCCGGGGTCGCGAGGGCGAGCGACAGCAGCGCGCCGGCGAGTCGTCGGGATCTGCGCATGCGTGGGCGCATGGGTGCTCCAAGGGTGGGGGTGGGTGGGGGTCGCCAGAGCGAGCGCCTGTTGGAATTTGTTGATTCGTGTCGGAAGGCGACCGATGGGGCTCAGATCCCAACAGGGGCAGGCGCAGGCTAGTGGCTCCACCCGGCCTGGCTCAAGAGGCAGGTTCCGCACGATAACGAGCCGGTATCGGCCCGAAGTTCGTCGGACGCGAGGCCTTGACGGGCGGGTGAACGTGGCGTTTCCTGTCACCGCCGCGTTCGATCGCGTTCGTTTGTGAGTGTTTGAACGTTCAAATCACCAAGCCCCCCACCTTGGAGCCTCCATGCGCCTGCGCCTGTGCACGTCCGGCGTCGCCGCCTTCGCCCTCGCGCTGACGGGCTGTTCGGCGGACCCGCCCGACCCGGCGGCGCACGGCCCGCTGACCATCACCTTCCTGCAGAAGCAGGGCGACCAGGGCTACTTCGTCGACGAGGCGGCCGGCGCCAGGGCCAGGGCGGCGCAGCTCGGCGTCGAGCTGACCGTCGTCGACCTCGGCAACGACCGCGACCGCGCCCTCAAGGAGGCCGGGGCGGCCCTCGGCAGGAAGACGGGCGGCCTCATCGCCGTCGTGCCCGACCCGACCGTCGGCCCCGACCTCGTCGCCCTCGCCCGCCGCGCCGACGTCCCGCTGCTCTCCACCGACGACCAGCTCTGCGCCGACTACCCCGACCCCGGTGCCTGCTTCTCCAACGGACTCGTCCCGCGCGTCGGCTTCAACGGCGCCGCCATGGGCGCGGCGGTCGGCGAACGCGCGGCCATCGAGTACGGGAGGACGGGCTGGAAGCCCGCCGACACCTGGACGCTGTCCGTCGCGAACGACGACATCCCGGTCTGCCGCGACCGGGTGAACGCGGCGGCGCAGGCGTTCTCCGCCGACGCCGGCGCCGTCCTGAAGAACGCGAAGGTGTGGGCGGCCAACACCGTCGACGACGCCCGCAAGCGGACCGCCTACACGCTGTCCACCAGCCCCGGCGTCCGGCACTGGGTGGTGTGGGGCTGCAACGACGAGGACGTCGAAGGCGGCATCAAGGCCCTGGCCGAGGCCGGCTTCGGGCCGGAGAACGTCGTCGGCATCGGCATCGGCGCCTACCTCGCCTGCAAGGACTGGCAGGCCGGCCGACCGGCGGCGATGCGGGCCGCGCTCCTCATCAAGGGCGCCGAGGTCGGCGCGCTCGCCGTCCAGCAGATGGCCGACCGGCTGCGCGAACACAAGGAGCTCCCGCACGAGACGATCGTCCCGACGGCCATGGTCGACCCCGCCAACTGGCAGGCCTCCGGCGCGGCCTGCACCTGAGCGCGACCCGGCCCGCCGACGGGGCCGCCGAACGGCGCTGTAGGCTGCACCCCGCCCTGTCCGGGCCCGGAAACACCCCCACGGCAGATCCAGGAGTCGATCGCGCATGTCCGCCCCCGCTCAGCGCCGCAAGGTCCACCTGTCGCAACAGCGCGTGGCCGACAGCCCGTTCGGGCCCCTTCAGATCAGCCACGACCGCTGGCCCTCCGTCATCGTCCGGCTCACCGGCGCGGGCATACCCACCGTCACGGCGGTGCCGGACCGCGAGCACGGCGCCCTGTCCGTCAACGGCCACCACGTGCCGACGGTCCGGGGCAGCCGCGGCTGGGACCCGCGCCGCAAGGCGCGCACCCGCACCGCCCTCGTCGGCGCCCGCGGCTACGAGCTGCGGCCGACCGGGCTGTGCCGGGCCGAGCTGCGCCGCGACGGCGCGGTCATCGGGCGGGCGAGCAGCGGCCTGGGCGCGTACTCCCCGTTCCGCTCGATCCCGGGCATCGACGCGAAGATCGCGTGGTCACCGGGCGTCGACCCGACGGACGTCGCCGTCGGGCAGGCCATGGTGGTCACCTTCGGCGCCGGGGCGCCGGGCGCCTTCCAGCGGTGCTTCATGTTCTGGCTCGACTGGGTCAACTGACACCCGTACGGGCCGGCAGGGCCTCCGGTGCGGAGTCCCGGATCGCCCGCACGATCCGTGCCGCCCAGTCCGCGGGCCGTTCGCGGCCGAGGAGTTCGGAGAGCCGGTCCATCCGGGCCCGGCGTTCGGCGGCGGAGAGGGTGAGGGCCCGGGCCAGGACGGTGCTCAGGTCCTCCGGCGAGTGCGGGTCGGTGAGGAGGGCCGCGTCGCCGAGCTCGGCGGCGGCTCCCGCGTGCCGGGAGAGCACCAGCACGCCCGGGGTGCGGGCGGGCAGCGCGGCCTGGGCGGCGACGAACTCCTTGGCCGTCAGGTTCATCCCGTCCTGGAACGACGTCACCCACAGCACGTCGGCCGTCAGGTACTCGTCGACGACCGCGGCCGCGGACAGGCTGCCCGGCAGGTAGTCGACCGGCCGCCAACGGCCCTGCTGCCAGCGGTCGTTGACCTCGGCGATGCGCTGCTCCAGCTGGCGGCGGGTGGAGTCGTAGGCGGTGATGCCGGGCTCGGGCGGCGGGCAGACGAGCCGGAAGACGAGCCGCCCGCGAAGCTCCGGCCGGCGCTCCAGCAGGCGGTCCAGGGCGTCGACCTTCTGGACCGGCGCCTTGGCGTAGTCGAGGCGCTCGACCGAGAGCACCACCCGCCCGGCGGCCGGGCGCGGCCTCGGCCTGCGCAGCCGGGCGAGCCGTTCGACGGCGGCCCGGTCGACGCCCAGCGGGTGCACCTCGGTGCGCGGGGCGCGCTGCCCCAGCGTCCGCCGGAAGCGCTCGGCGAAGGCGGCGGTGTGGAAGCCGGCCCAGTCGAGGCAGGCGAGGGAGGCGCGCAGCTCGGCCGCGACGGGCAGGGCCGCGAAGACCTCGGGGGCCGGGAACGGGGTGTGGTGGAAGAGCCCGGTCCTGAGGTCGGGCCGGGTGCCGCGCAGCAGGCCGGGGACGAGCCACAGGTTGTAGTCGTGCAGCCAGACGGTGGCGCCGGGCGCGGCCTCGGCGGTGATGTGCTCGGCGAAGCGCGCGTTCACCGCCCGGTAGGCGGTCCAGGCGTGCCGGTCGGGGACGGACCGCGCGGGCTCGGACATCAGCACCGGCCACAGCGTCTCCTTGCACGCCCGGTGGAAGTAGCCGGTCCACTGCTCCGCGCTGAGCGGCACGAGGGACAGCGGCAGCCCGGTGGGGTGCGGGCGGGGGGCCTCGCGGTCGCCGCCGGCCAGCGCGGTGACCCACACGCCCGGCAGTCCGTCGGCGAACGCGCTGGTCAGGGTCGGGAGTATGCCGTTGGGGCTGCTGGGCGGCTGCCACCTGGTGCCGGTCCAGTGCATCGGCGGCCGGTGGTAGGCGACCACCACGGAGTGCCGGCGGCGGGGCCGGTCCGGATCGGGGCCGACCCAGCCGAGGTCCTGGAGCACCGCGTGGATCCCGGCGGCGCCGGTCTGCCGGGGGCGGCGGACCAGCGGGTCCCCCGCGACGGCGTCGAGCAGGGCCGTCTCGGCGCCGCCGACGACCACGCCGTGTGCGCCGGTCCTGAACAGCGACAGGTCGTTGAGCGAGTCGCCGGCGACGAGGATCTGCTGCGGCGTCCAGCCCAGCTTCCCGGCCAGGGCCCGCAGGGCGTTGCCCTTGGACGCCCCCGCGGGCAGGACGTCGAAGTAGCGGCCCGCCGAGTACTCCCAGCCGCAGCCGAGCGCCCGGACGGCGTCGGTGACCTCGCGGGTGAGCCGCTCCGGGGCCACGTGGTAGGAGCAGCGGCCCTCCTGGACGACGCCGAACTGGTAGGTGAGGGCGGGGAAGCGGCGCAGCGCGGCGCGGATGCGGGCCGGTCCCGGCCAGCCGGCGCGCAGCTGCTCCAGGAGCGGGTCGACGGGGGAGAAGTCCGCCCCGTCGGCGACGGTGGCGCCGACGTCGGCGATGATCCAGCGCGGGCGCGGGACGAGCGGGTCGCGCAGCACGTCGCGGACGGAGGACAGGCCCCGGCCGGTGGCGAAGACGAGGGTCACCTCGGGGTGGCGGGCCAGGGCGTCGCGCAGGCGGCGGCGTTCCTCCCGGGTGCCGCCGAGTAAGGTGCCGTCCAGATCGGTGACCAGAACCCTTGTGACGGGTGACATCCGTGACATCCGCCGGACGCTAGCACGATCACTCAGCGGTGTGAAGTGTTCACCTCAGGTGTGCGGGACGGTGGCCGACGGCAGCAGGGCGGCGAGCTCGTCGGCGCGCAGAGCCGCGTCCGAGCCGGGGCCGGTGGTCGCCGCCGCTCCGCAGACCACCGCGGCCGCGAGGCAGTCCGGCAGACCCAGGCCGTCCAGGAGGCCGTGGACGAGGCCCGCGTTGAAGCAGTCCCCGGCGCCCGTGGTGTCGACCGGCCGCACCGGGACGGCCGGGACGTCGTGGCGCTCGCCGCCGCGCACCGCGGTGGCGCCGTCCGCGCCGCGCTTGACCACCAGGGTCGGCACGAGGGCGGCGAGTTCGGCGATCGCGCCCTCCGGCCCGGCGGCGCCGGTCAGCCGCAGCGCCTCGGCGGCGTTCGGGGTGAGGACGTCGACCAGCGACAGGATGCGGCGGACCGCCGGGTCGTCGAGCGTCGCGGGGGAGTCGTGGCAGTCCATGACCACCTGCGTGCCGAGCCGCCGGGCGGCCTCGGCGGCCGCCACCATGTCGTCGTCCCAGCGCAGTTGGGGCACCATCAGGACGCGCGGACGGTACCGGCGCAGCAGCGGGACGAGGGGCGCGGGGGCGACCGGGTCCTGGAAGCTGACCATCGCGCGGTCGCCGGGGTAGGCCATCGCGACGGTCACGCTCCGGACGGGGACGGGGTGGTGGCGGAACGCGGAGGCGTCCAGCCCTTCCCGGCGGGCACTGGCCAGCACCTGGGCGCTGAAGGCGTCCGTGCCGAAGTCGGCGCTCCAGACCACGTCGCGCCCGAGTCGCCGCAGCGCCATCGCGGGCGTGTACGCGCCGCCGGGCACCCACGCGAAGCCGTCGGCGAACACCTCGCCGCCGGGCTCGACCGGCCGGGGCAGCCCGTGGAACACCAGGTCCGCGAAGTACGCGCCGGCCACCAGTACTTCGCACGGCTGTAAGGTCCCGCTCGACTCCATCCGGCGAGCATAGGGGTCCGCAGCGCACCGCGAGGCGCGAACGCGTCAAAGCGGCCCAGTAGGAGAGAACGCATTCGTTCACTAAACTCGGAGGTGGATCCGGGAGAGCGGAGAGGTGGTGCCGGCATGACCGCCGAACCCGAGGCCACGCGCGGAGCGGCCGACGCCGTGCCGCTGCGCCGGCGCGGCGAGGTGCTGGAGAGCGCGATCTTCGGGGCCACGCTCCGGCAGCTCGTCACGGACGGCTACGCGCGGCTCACCATGGAGGGCGTCGCGGCGGCGGCGCAGACCGGGAAGGCGGCGCTCTACCGCCGCTGGTCGTCCAAGGAGGAGCTGGTCATGGACGCCCTGCGCGCCAGCCTGCCCCCGGCCGGGCCGGCCCCGGACACCGGCAGCCTGCGCGGGGACCTCGTCGAGGTGGTCACCCGGCTGCGGACGGCGATGTTCAGCGAGTCGGGCGCGGCCGTGCGCGCCGTCATGAGCGAGCTCGACCACGAGCGGGCGCACGCCTTCCTGGAGATCGTGCTGGTGCGCGTGGTCGAACCCACCACCCGGCTGATCGCCGAGGTCCTCTCCCGGGGCGCCGCCCGCGGCGAGGTCCGTCCGGCGGCGGTGACGCCGCTGGTCACCGACGTCGTCCCGGCGCTGATGCTCTACCGGTTCAAGATGTGCGGCGGCGCGCCCGTCCGGCTGGACCCGGAGGCCATCGTGGACGAGGTCCTGCTGCCGATGGTCCGCCCGTGAGAGCGGCGGACGCCGGTCCTCAGGCGCCGTCCGCGGGGGAGTCGGGCACGGCCGCGTAGGCCTTGGCGGCGGCGGCCTCGAAGAAGCGCAGCAGCTCGACCGGGAACGGCAGGACGAGCGTGGAGTTCTTCTCGGCGGCCACCTCGACCACCGTCTGGAGCAGGCGCAGCTGCATCGCCGCCGGGGTCTCGGCCATCGTCGTCGCGGCCTCGGCGAGCTTGGCGGCGGCCTGGAACTCGCCGTCGGCGGTGATGATGCGGGCGCGGCGCTCGCGGTCGGCCTCGGCCTGGCGGGCCATCGAGCGCTTCATGGTCTCGGGGAGGGTGACGTCCTTGATCTCCACCCGGTCGATGTGCACGCCCCACCCGGTGGCCGGGCTCTCCAGCATGATCTCCAGTCCGCGGTGGAGCTGCTCGCGGCCGGAGAGCAGGTCGTCGAGCTCGCTCTTGCCGATGATCGAGCGCAGCGAGGTCTGGGCGACCTGGAGCATCGCGAAGCTGTAGTTCTGGACGTCGACGGTGGCCTTGATCGGCTCGATGACCCGGAAGTACAGGACGGCGTCGACGCTGACGGAGACGTTGTCCTTGGTGATGCCCTCCTGCGCGGGCACCGGCATGGTGACGACCTGGACGTTGACCTTGCGCATGCGGTCGACGACCGGGATGAGGAGCGTGAGCCCGGGCTGGCGGGCCCGGCTGCGCACGCGGCCGAGCCGGAAGACGACCCCGCGCTCGTACTGCTGGACCACGCGGACGCCGGTGACGAGCCAGAACAGGGCCAGGACCAGGATGAGTACGACTATCGCCACGGTACTGCGACCTCCCCCGCCGCGGCGCAGCCCGCGCCGGGACCGGAGTGGCCCTGTCGCACGGGTGCGAGCCGCGGAGCACAGTATGCGCCCGGGGTGTGACGTCCGACAGGGAGCGGAACGGGCCTTGACGAATCGTTACGCTCCGGATGCCCCCGGCACCGGGGAACGGCCGGGCCCTGCCGGGGCGTTGAGTCCGGCGGGTGCTGGCGAGGGCCCGGCCGGGTGGGGGCGAGTGGTGGCCGGGGCTCCCGGCGGGCGCGGGCGAGCGGTGCCGGAAGCCGACGCTGGGCGCGAGCGGCAGCTCCGTGCGCCCCTGCGGCGACGACTTCGCCGCCCCGGCGGATTCAGCCAGGATGAACGTCAGGACATAGTTGATCCATACCAGTTGACAGTGTGGCAGCGGTTAGCGAATGCTGGTGCCCGGCGCCGGACGCGACCGAGCCACCCGCGCCTCGTTGCGCACCGGTCGCCGCCACCGGACCCCGGGTGCGCCCCGTCCTGCCGTACCCCCGTCGGCGGGGTCGGGGCGCCCCCGGGCCGGTATCACCTCCGCTCCGCCAGCACCGGGAAAGGGACCTCCGCCATGGCCCGTCTGCCGCACCGCTTCCGGCCTGCCGCCTCCTCGTCCCCCGTGCTGGGCCGCTCCGCCGCCCTGGCCGCCGCCGTCCTCGCCGGGGTCGTGGTGGGCGGGGCCGTCGAGGCCGTGCGGCGGCGCCGCGCCGTGGCGGCGGCCCACGGCGACGAGCGGACGATGACCACCACGGCGGGCAACGTGCTCGCGTACCGCGTGTACCGGCCGCCGGACGACGCCCCGGCCGACCCGCTCGCACCGCTCGTCGTCTTCGACGGCGCGCTCGGCGACGGGGCCGGCCACGCCGAGTGGCTGCTGCGCGAACTCGCCGCCACCGGACCGGTCGTGACGTACCACCGCGCCGGCTACGGCCGCAGCAGCTACACCGGCGGCCGGCACTTCGACATCGACGCGGCCGCCGCCGACCTCGCCGACCTCGTCCGCCACGTCGCCGGCGAGCGGCCCGTCGTACTCGTCGGCCACTCCCTCGGCGGCTACCTCGCCGCCACCGCCGCCCGCCGCCTGCCCGGCCACGTGCTCGCCCTCGGGCTCGTCGACCCCTCCCACCCGGGGGAGCCGCTGGGCCGGGTCGACACCGGCCCCGCGAGCGCGTCCCCGGACGGCGTCGTCCTGCGCCTCGACGCCGACGCCCGCACCTGCGCGGCCGTCCGGCGCGAGTGGCGCGGCGCCCGCGCCCGCTTCCTGCGGCACGAGGGCCGGCTGCCCCGCGCCGACGTGCCCACGATCGTCATCACCGGCAAGCGCTCCGGGGACCTGCGCGACCGGCTGCGCCTCCAGCGCGAGTACTGCGAGGCCGCGCCGACCGCCGTCCACCGCGAACTCGACGCCCCGCGGGAGCAGTTGGTGACCCACTGGGCCGTGGCGCAGCACGTCGGCCAGCTGCTGGGCGAGTTCGTCGACTCGCTGGCCGCGGGCTGGGCTGTCACCGTGCCGGTCCCGCCGGGCGCCACGCGCGGACACGCCTGAGCGTCCGCGCACCCAGGACTCGCCCCTTCCTCCCGGTGGCACCCCTCCTGGGAGGAGGGGATTCGCACGGTCTGCGGCTAGTGCCGCTAGTGCCGCGGCACTAGCGCGGGCGCCGCGGGCCGTTCTCGTCGTGCACTTCCGCGAACTCGACCACCATCGAGCCGTGGCGGCGCATCCTCGCACCGGGGGCGGGGTGCTGGCCGGTGACGACCCAGACGCCGGGCCAGGTCAGCGCGCTGACGGGCGGGCCGTCCGGATCGCCGCTGGCGATGGCGAGGCCCGCCTCCCCCGCGACCTTGCGCGCCTGGGGCACGAGCAGCCCGACCACGTCGGGCACCGTCACCTCGGGGGCCGTGCTGGGTCCGATCCACGTCATGTCACCCTCCCGGGACCAGCCTGCCGCCGATGCCTCCCGGAGGGAAGACGGCGGCACCCGCCGGCCCCTCGGTGCGGGGCCGGCGGGTGCCGGTCGGACGTGTGCCGGGCGCGGGTCAGCCGAGGCTGGTGACGGCGGCCTTGACCTTGTCGCCGATGGCGGCGGGCAGCGGGACGTAGCCCTTGTCCCCGATGGCCTTCTGGGCGGCGTCGCCGACGGTGTAGGACAGGAAGCCCTTGAGGGTGTCGAGGGTGTCCGCCTTGTTGCCCTTGTCGCAGACGATCTCGTAGGTGACGAGGACGATCGGGTAGGCGTTGTCGGCCTTGGTGGCGTAGTCGAGGGACAGGGCGAGGTCGCCGTCGGTGCCCACGACGGTGGAGGAGGCGAGGGTGAGCGCGGCGTTGGCGGCCGTCGCCGCGACGGGCTTGGCGGCGCCGGTGCCGACCTGGGCGCTCTTCAGGTTGTTGGTCTGGGCGTAGGACAGCTCGGCGTAGCCGATCGAGTTCTTGACCTGCTTGATCTGGGCCGAGACGCCGGCGCTGCCGTTGGCGGACTGGCCGCCCTTGCCCTTCCACGCCTTGTCCGGCGCGGCGCTCCACGCGCCGCCGGAGGTCTTGGCGAAGTAGGAGGTCAGGTTGAAGGTGGTGCCGGAGTCGTCCGAGCGGTGGAAGGACTGGATGTCGGCGTCCGGCAGCTTGGCGCCCGGGTTGAGGGCGGCGATCGCCTGGTCGTTCCACTTGGTGATCTGCGAGTCGAAGATCTTGGCGGCGGTGGGGCCGTCCAGGATCAGGTTGTCGACGCCGTCGACGTTGTAGACCAGGGAGACGAGGCCGGCCACCATCGGCAGGTCGATCGCCTTGCCGCCGGTGCAGACGGCCTTCGAGGCGTCGACGTCGGCGGGCTTGAGCGCGAAGTCGGAGCCCGCGAACTGGACCTTGCCCTGGTTGAACTGCTGGACGCCCGCGCCGGAGCCGCCGCCGCTGTAGTTGACGGTGGTGCCCGAGCAGGACGCGGCGTAGAGGTTCTTCCACACGTCGATCGCGGGGCCCTGCGCGGTGGAACCGGCGCCGAGGAGCGAGCCGTTCTTGCCGCAGCTGATCGACGCGCCGGCGGCGGCCGGGGAACCGCTCGCCGCGGGGGCGGGGTTGTTGTCGTCGCTGCCGCACGCCGTCAGCGACAGGGCGCCCACCAGTGCCACCGCACTCAGGGCAAGGCTGCTGGACCGGCGGTTCCGCTGGAGCATCTCTTCGTTTCCCCTCGTTCTTCACGGCCCGCGCTCGGACGCGGGTTCCGGGGGCCTGGTGATCCCCGGGGTGAAGAATTTAGACGGGGGAGGTGAACAGATCTTCCGCCCGCGCTGAACCGGCGGTGAACCGGGGCGGTCCGGAGTGGCGGTGATCACACGGGCGGAGCAGCCGCCGTCGGCCGTCCGGGTGAGGGCGACGGCGGCGGCCCGCCGACGTGGGATCAGCCGACGTGGGATCAGCCGACGTGGGGTCAGTCGGCAAAGGCCCCAGCGTGCTCGGCGGCGAACTCGGCGAAGGAGCGGGCCGCACGGCCGGTCAGCTTCTCGACGTCCGGGCTCACGGCGGAGGCGTGCCCGGCCGCGTACAGGCCGTAGAGCTCGACCATGCCCTCGGCACGCCACGGGTCCCAGCCGGCGTCGAGCATGCCGGCGAGGGCGGCGTCGGGGGCGACGGCGGTGTAGTGCACCGTGCGGCCGGCCACCGCGCCCAGCTGCTCGGCGAGGGCGTCGTGGGTGAGCGCCGCCGGGCCCGTCAGGGTGTGGACGGCGCCCTCGTGGCCCTCCGTCGCCAGCACCTCGACGGCCGCCGCGGCGACGTCCCGCGCGTCGACGTACGACACCGCGCCCTCGCCGCCCGGCACGGCCAGCCGGCCCGCCCGCACGCTCTGCGCCATGCCCAGGAAGTTCTGGTAGAAGCCGTTCGGCGCGATCACGGTCCACGGCAGGCCGCTCGCCCGCAGGTGGTCCAGGCCCGCGACGTGCGAGGCCACGAACCGGACGCCCGCCGGGCGCTGCTCGACGCCCGCGGCGGCGTGCAGGACGACGCGCGGGCGCCGGCCGGTGCGCACTGCCGCGTCGATCACGTTCCGCTCGTGGTCGGCCATGTCCGGGTGGACGGCGACCAGCAGGTAGACCACGTCGGCGCCGGCGAGCGCCGCGTCCAGCGAGGCCGGGTCGGAGAAGTCGGCGGCGGCCTTCTCGACCCCGCCGTCCCACTCCGCCGGAGCCTCGGCGGGATTGCGCAGCAGCGCGCGGACGCTCTCGCCGCGCTCGCGCAGCCCCGTGACGATCTTCGAGCCGACCGTGCCGGTGGCACCCGTCACTACGATCATGGACATCTCTTCTCCCCGTGCAAGAAGCGGACTTGATTCTGCGTCAGATCAGATGATCGCAGTTCGACGGGAATCGGATCAAGGCGCGTCCACCGGGCGGTGGGTGGGGCGGGCCGGGCCGGCGACACGCACGGTGGCCCGGCCGTGCTCGACTTGGCGGCGGCCGGGCGATTGGATGGGCCCGCGCCAGTGCCGAGGGCCCCGCCGGAGCCGAGGGGGCCGGGGCCCGTCCGGACCAGCCCAGCCGAGGAGCCGCCACCGTGACCGACACCCCCGCCGCCGAGCCCGACGCCGCCGCCGCGGCCCGCAGGATCGCCGAAAGGCGTGAGCAACTCGGAATCAGCGAAGATGAGTTGGCGCAGCGCGCGGCGATGGCGCCGAACTACCTGCGGCACCTGCTGACGGCCGGCCCCGCCTTCGACCCGGGCGGATTCGTCCGCATCGCCGCCGTGCTCGGAACCACCCGGGAGGTCCTCGTGGAGGGGCGCGCCGACGCCCCGCCCGGGCAGGGGGCTCCGGGGCCGCGCCCGCGCCTGCTCGACCTCGGCGAGACCGAGTGCTGGGCGCTGGTCGGCACCCACGGGGTGGGCCGGGTCGGCCTGCCGGTACGGCCGGGTCCGGTGGTGTTCCCGGTCAACTACGTCGTGGACAAGGGCTCGTTCGCGTACCGGACGGCCACCGGCAGCGTGACCGACCCGGAGGACGGCGTGGAGGCGTCCTTCCAGGTCGACCACCTCGACGAGTACCTCGGCCGCGGCTGGACCGTCCTCGTGCTCGGCACCGCGCACCACGTCACGGACGAGGAGGAGCTCCGGCACCTCGCGGGCCTGCCGGGCTCGGCCCCGTGGGCGGGCGGCGACCGGCCGCTGTGGGTGCGGATCCGGCCGGACGGCGTCACCGGACGGCGGATCGTCAGCGGGTGACCAGGGACCGGGGGAGCGGAGGGAGCGCCCCGATGCGACCGTGGCGGTTCGTCGTCTGGTGGGGGATCATCAGCCTCCTGGCGGACTTCGTGTACGAGGGCGCCCGGTCGGTCACCGGCCCGCTGCTCGCCTCGCTCGGGGCCTCCGCTGTGGTGGTCGGCGCGGTGACGGGCGCCGGGGAGGCGGCGGCGCTGGGCCTGCGGCTGGTGTCGGGGCCGCTGGCCGACCGCACCGGGCGCTTCTGGGCGCTGACGATCGCGGGCTACGCGCTCACCGTGCTGTCCGTGCCGCCGCTCGGCGTCGTCGGGGCGCTCGGGCCGGCCTGCGTGCTCGTCGTCGCGGAGCGGGTCGGCAAGGCGGTGCGCTCCCCGGCCAAGGACACGCTGCTCTCGCACGCCACCGCCGCGACCGGCCGCGGCCGGGGCTTCGCCGTCCACGAGGCGCTCGACCAGGTCGGCGCGGTGGTCGGGCCGCTCACCGTCGCCGGGGTCCTGGCGGCGGGCGGCGGGTACGGCCCGGCGCTCGGCGTCCTCGCGATCCCGGGCGCGGCCGTCCTGGTGCTGCTCGGGTGGCTGCGCACCCGGGTGCCCGACCCCGCGGTGTACGAGCCCGCCGCAGTGCCCGAAGCCCGCCGGGAGCGGTCCCGATCGCGCCGCCTGCCACGGGTGTTCTGGGTCTACGCGGCTTTCACGGCCACCACGATGACGGGCTTCGCGACCTTCGGCCTGCTCTCCTACCACCTCGTCCAGCGCCACCTGCTCTCCGTCTCGCTGATCCCGGTGCTGTACGCGGGCGCGATGCTCGCCGACGCGGCGGCAGCCCTGGTGGCCGGGTGGCTGTACGACCGCGTCGGCCCGCGCGTCCTGCTGGCGCTCCCGGCCCTGGCCGCCGCCGTCCCGGCCCTGGCGTTCACGGACACCCTGGCGGCGGCGGTCACGGGCGCACTCCTCTGGGGCGCGGCGACCGGCCTCAGCGAGGCGACGCTCCGCGCCACCATCGCCGACCTCGTCCCGGCCCCCAACCGCGCCACCGCGTACGGCGTCTTCGCGGCCGTGACGGGCGCGGCCACCCTGGCCGGAGGCGTCCTGACGGGCGCCCTGTACGAGACGTCGATCCCCGCGCTCGTCGCGGTCGTGGCCGCGATCCAGGCCGCGTCGCTCGTCCTCCTGGCCGTCGTCCGCCGCCGGTGACGGTGACGGTGACGGTGGAGGTGGCGGTGCCGGCCCCGGCGGCTCGTTCTCGGCTTGCCCTCGACCAACTGGAGGGCCCTACGGTCGCCCGTCATGCGAACCATCGGCACCACGCGCGTCCCGCCCGTCCCGCCCGTACGGCGACCGGCCCTGCCCCGGCCCTACCTGCTCTGGCTCGCCGGCACCCGGGCTTCACTGGCCGGCGACGCGGCCCTGACCTTCGCCCTCGGGTGGGTGGCGAGCGCCCACGGCGGCCGGACGGCGGCCCTCGTCCTGACCGCGATCACCCTGCCCCGGACCGTCCTCCTCCTGCTCGGCGGCGCCGTGGGGGACCGCGCCGGCGCCCGCCGCGTGATGATCGCCGGGGACGCGGTCATGCTCGCCGCCGCACTCGGGCTCGCCGCGACGAGCGGGGCGTCGGCGGCGCCCGTCTGGATGCTGATCGCCTTCGCCGCCGTCACCGGGACGGTCGACGCGTTCTACCTCCCCGCGACCGGCTCCATGCCGCGCCGCCTCGTCGGCCCCGAGCAACTGCCCCGGGCGATGGCCCTCCAGCAGGCCGGCAGCCAGGTGGCGGCGCTGCTCGGCGCCCCGATCGGCGCGGCGCTGGTCGCGGCGGCGGGCCTGGGCGGGGCGGCCCTGGTGGACGCGGGCACCTTCGCAGCCGTACTCGCCGTCATGGTGCGGGTGCGTCCGATGGCGGAGGAGGAACGGCCGTCGCGGCGGGAGGGCCTGGCCGCGGGCATCGCCGATGGCGTCCGGCTGGTGGCCACGGATCCGGTGCTGCGCCCGGCGCTGCTGCTGACGGCGGCCGCCGCGGCCGGACTGCTGCCGGTGGTCTCGCTGCTCGGGCCGCTGCTGGCCCGGTCGGCCGGCTGGGGCCCCGGGGCCGCCGGTCTGGTGGGGGCGGGTCAAAGCGCGGGCGTGCTCGCGGTCGCGCTGGTGGCCGCTCGCCGTGGTCCCCTGCGGCGGACCGGCGTGGGGGCGAGCCTGGGCCTGGCCGTCGCCGGCGTGGGGACCGGCGCGCTCGCCGCGGCTCCCGTTCCCGCGGTGGCCGTGCTCGCGGCGGTGGTGGTCGGTGCCGGGTCGAGCCTGTTCGCCTGCCACGTCGGCCCGCTGGTCCTGGGCGCGGCGCCCGGGTCGCACCTGTCGCGCGTGCAGTCCGCGCTGACGCTCGTGCAGAGCGCGGCGCTGGTGCCGGCGACCAACGTGCTGGGCGGCCTCGCCCACGCGGCCGGGGCGAGGAGCGCGCTCGCGCTGTGCGCCGTCCTCGGAGGCGCGGCGGCAGCGGCGGGCCTGGCCTCGCCCGCGTTGCGGATGGCGGGAGCGACCACTGCGGCCCGCGCGAACGCGGGCCGCAGGGAGCCTGCTTGAGGCGTTACTTCTTCTTCAGGTTCGGCGGCAGCACGTTGTACGGGTTGTGGTGGTGGTCGCCGATGTGCAGCTGCTCCTCCGGCTTGCCGGCGAGCTTCGGCAGGACGTGCTTGCCGGTCGGGTCGGTGATCACGATCGCGTCGCCGGTGCGGCGGACGTCGTGCGGCGAGCCCTTGGCGTAGGAGGCGAGCTCCGCGCCGAGGCCGGTCGGGGTGGAGTCGGCGACCGTGCCGAACACGGCGGTGGGCAGGGTCAGGCCGGTGGCCGTCGTGCCGAGGGCGGTGTAGGCGGACTGCTCGCCGCCGTACGCCGCGCCGAACGCGCCGCCGCCGGTGACGGTGGTGCCCGCCGGGACGGTGACCGGGACGGTGGTGCCGGCCGGGCCGTTGACGGTGACGACGCCGCCCTGGACGTACCCGGTGACCGAGCCCGCGTTCTGGGTCTGCTGCCAGGCGTTCTGGTTCTTGAGGACGGTCCCGGCGTCGGTGAGCGTCTGGTTGACCACCGGGGTGTCCGTGGTGAACCACGTGCGGTAGGCCGACAGGATGCCGCTCATCGTCTGCAGCGCCAGCTGGTCGTCCGTCAGGTTGGACTGGTGCATGAAGAACGGCCGCGGGTCGTTGGACAGCACGTACCCGAGGGTGATCTCGGTCTGCAGCGGCAGGACGTAGCTCGACCACGCCGTGTTGAGGTCCAGCGGCGAGATGCAGGTGGTGGTGGCGGGGTTGGCCTCGCAGTTGCCGCTGCCGCCGTTCGCCTTCGAGGTGTAGAGCCAGTTGTACTCGCTCACCTCGTCCTGCTGCGTCGAGACGTTGTAGAACACGTTGACCGGGTGGCGCGGCACGCCCAGCGCGGAGGAGATCTGGCGCTGGCCCGTCTCGCGGGAGGCGTCGACGCCCAGCCACTGGACGTTGTTGGCGGCCAGCGACGCGAGGAAGTTGGGGTTGTCGCTCGGCTGCTGCGGCAGCCTGAACGTGCCGGAGTGCTCGCCGCCCACCAGCTCGTTGGGCCGGAACGGCAGCCCGTTGGCCAGGCCGAACTGGATGTTCTGGGCGATCTGGCCGTTGATGGTGGCCTGGTCGACGTACTGGATGGCGCCGGAGGCGTCGGTCTGGCAGCGCCACGGGATGACCGAGAAGTCCTGGACGCAGCCCAGGAAGTCGTGGTCGTAGGTGTGGTTGAGCCACATGAAGCTGTTCTTGTTCGCGAGGAGCGCGACGCTCAGCGGGTCGGTGCCGCCCTGCGCCTGCGCGTACTCGAGGCCGGGGTCGGCGTTGAACAGGAAGTCCAGCTGGTAGTTGTTCTGCTGCTGCCAGTTCACCACCGTGGAGACGTCCGCGGCCGTCATCCGGAGCGGGTTGGTGCTCGGCACCCCGGCCGCGCAGTCGCCCTCGCCCGGCGTGCACTTGCCGCTCTGGCTCCAGCGCGCGTTGGCGTTGAAGAGGTCGTCGATGTGGGCGGAGAAGTAGTTGCGCCAGTAGCCGAGGTGCACGCCCCGCGTCACCCAGTCGACGATGCCGTGGGCGAGCAGCTGGAACTGCTGCTGGTAGTAGTTGTAGGCGAAGGTGAGCACGAGCTGCTGGCGCCCGCTGCTCGTGTAGACGCCCGCGAGCACGCCCTGCGTCGACGTGCCCGGGATGGTCTCGGTGATGTAGGGCTCGAAGTGCGAGCCGGTGGCCGCGTTGTCGGGCAGCGCGGTGGGCAGCGCGCCGTACGAGCCGCTGCCGCCGGCGGTGCCCTCGAACGACACGGGGCCGTTGAGGTAGCGGAAGGCGTCGCCGCGGGCGGAGGCGCTCGCGGTGGCGGTGGTGGCGTCCATCGAGCCGGTCCACGCGGGGGCGCTCAGACCGGTGTTGGCGCCGGGCCAGACGTACGAGTCGACCTGCCGCACGTGGTACGAGGCCTCGTAGCCGGTGAGGGCGGAGAGCTCGGCGGCGGAGAGCTGACCGGGGGAGTCACTGGGCAGGACGACGCCCTCGAAGTGGCCGTGCGGGGTGCCGTCGGCCAGGGTGTCGGCGAGGAAGGCCGCCGAGATGGTCGCGCGGTTGGCGCTGGTGAGGTCGACCACGGTCGTCGGGACGCCCTCGGAGACCAGTTGCTTGCGGATGCCCTCGACCCAGGGGTTGCCGTCCGTGACGACGAGGACGTTGAGGTCCACCCGGGACGTCGCGGCGGAGGCGGGCACGACGGTGCCGAGGGATATCACCACGCCGGCGGTGGCCAGCGCGACCAGCGGCAGGGCGCGGAAGGGCGTCCGGCGGGACGTCTTCCTTGGCATGCGCACTGCGGCGGAGGAGTTCTTGCTTCTCATGTGATCACCCTGCCTGACCTGCGACGTCGTACCCTCCGGTTACACGAGAGATTGACCATCCGATGGGGGATTGTTTGGAAACGGTTCCCATTGCAGATGACGAGTCGTGAACGTCCGGTTCGTGCACGGGCGTTCGGAGGCGCGGGCCCGTGGCGGAGCGTCAGCCGGGTTGCACGGAGCGTGCCGGGGGTGTGGACGCGGCGCGGGCCGCCTGGTATCCAGACACGGAAAGTCACACGCCAGTCATGACGCGCGGCTCACGCCGCACGGCAGGAAAGCGGGGAGCATGCGCACGATCCTCATCGTCGGCGCCGGCCAGGCCGGCCTCCAGCTCGCCCTGGGCCTCCAGTCCCACGGCTACGACGTGACCGTGATGACCGACCGCCCGGCGGACGCGATCCGCGACGGCCGGGTGATGTCCTCCCAGTGCATGTTCGACGCGGCGCTGCGCACCGAGCGCGCCCTCGGACTCGACCTCTGGGCGGGCGAGGCACCGCAGATCGAGGGCATCGGCGTCACCGTCCTCGGCCCGGACGGTGCGCGGGCGATCGACTGGGTGGGCCGCCTGGACGGCAGCGCGCAGTCCGTCGACCAGCGGCTCAAGATGTCCACCTGGCTGGAGACCTTCGCCGCGCGCGGCGGCCGGGTGGAGGTGCGGCAGGCCACGGTCGCCGACCTCGACCGGCTCGCCCCCGCCTACGACCTGGTGCTCGTCGCCGTCGGCAAGGGCGAACTGGCCTCGCTCTTCGAGCGCGACACCGACCGCTCCCCGTTCGACCGGCCCCAGCGCGCCCTCGCCGCCGCGTACGTGGACGGGCTCGGCCCGCGCCCCGGGCACGACATCCCCGTCGTCGGCTTCAACCTCGTGCCCGAGGCCGGCGAGTTCTTCGTCCTGCCCGCATTGACCGCGGCCGGCCCGTGCGACGTCCTGCTCTGGGAGGCCCTCCCGGGCGGACCGGCGGACGTCTTCGGCGGGGTCACCGAGCCGGACGAGGTCCTGCGGGGGATCGTCGACCTGATGCGGACCTTCGTGCCCGGCGAGTACGAGCGGACTCTGAACGGCATCGAGGTGACCGACGCGGGCAGTACGCTGGTCGGCCGGATCACCCCGGTCGTCCGCCGTCCGGTCGGCGAACTGCCCGGTGGCGGCGCGGTGCTGGGCGTCGCCGACGTCGTCGTCACCAACGACCCGATCACCGGCCAGGGCTCCAACAGCGCCGCCAAGTGCGCCGCCGTCTACCTCGACGCGATCCTCGCCCACGGCGGCCGGCCCTTCGACCGCGGGTTCATGCAGGCCGCCTTCGACCGCTTCTGGCAGGACGCGCGCGCCGTCACCGAGTGGACCAACGCGATGCTCGACCCGGCGCCCGAGTACGTCGCGAACGTCATCGCCGTGGCCGGCCGGCTCCCCGCCGTCGCCGACCGGTTCGCCAACGGCTTCAACGATCCCGGGGACTGGGAGCGCTGGCTCCTCGACCCGGACAAGGCGGCGGCCTACCTGGCGAGCGTCTCCGCACAGGACTGACCGGGACGGGCGGCGGGCGGTGCACCTCGGCCCTCATCGGTGCCCGCCCGCCTCCGGTCCCTTCCTCCGCCGGTCCCTTCCTCCGCCGGAGGTCCGCTCACATGGGCATGGCCGACGACATGTGCAGTCCCGGGACCAGGCCCGGGTTCCAGGGCACGAAGCACGCGTAGCCGATCAGGGCGGCGCCCAGGACGAGGCTGAACGCCTTGCCGTGGCGCCAGGTCTTCTCCAGGAACACGGCCGCGGCCAGACCGGCCATCCAGGCGAGGTTCATCACGCCGACCGCGATCAGGACGACCATCAGGCCCCAGCAGCAGCCGACGCAGTAGCCGCCGTGGTAGAGGCCGACGCGCAGGTCGCGCAGCCGCCCGGAGTAGCCGCCGAAGTGCATGAGGAACCCGATGGGGGAGCGACAGTGGCTCAGGCAGCGGTCCTTGAGCGGGGTCACCTGGTACAGGCCGGCCGCCGCCAGCAGGACGGCGCCGACCCAG
This sequence comes from Kitasatospora sp. NPDC059747, assembly GCF_042732955.1. Classification (NCBI taxonomy): domain Bacteria; kingdom Bacillati; phylum Actinomycetota; class Actinomycetes; order Kitasatosporales; family Streptomycetaceae; genus Kitasatospora; species Kitasatospora sp. NPDC059747. Next base: position 97,391 of record NZ_JBHWGV010000018.1, read on the forward strand.
GGCGCGGCGCTCGGCGCCCTGGCGGCGAGTTCACCGCCCGCCCAGGCCGCGCCGAACGCGGCCAGCCCGAAGGCCTCCCACACGGCGAGGTAGCCGACGACCAGACCGGTGCTACGGCCCGCGCGCGTCCAGCCCGTCGCGTGGGCGCGCAGCGTCCGCAGGTACAACGAGACGACCGGCGTGACGGAGGGAAGCATCATCGCGGCCATCATCAGCCCCCACAGGACCAGGAACCCCCACAGGTCGCGCCCCATCGTGCCCGGTCCGGGCATCATGCCCGACGAGCTGCGGACCGTCAGGACCCAGGCCAGTGCCGCCGCGGCGAGCAGCGCCGCCCGGCTCGCCGGGACGACGGCCCGTCGAGCGGTCTGGACGGACATTCAGGCCGCCCAGGAGAACGGCGCCGAGAAGGCGTTCTTCCCTTCGTTTCCGAACTCGAGGCCGAAGGCGTTCACGCGCGACCTCGTCGCGGTTCCGGCCGCGAGGGTGTCCGCGGGGAATCCCACGCCGCTGACCCGCACGCCCTTCCCGGTCGCGTCGAGCGGCGAGACGAAGTCCTCGACCTCGATGTCGACCGCGTCACCGATCCGCACGCGGTGGCTCCGGCCCTCCTCGGCGTAGTCGATCCGGGCGACCTCCAGCCCGAGCATCTCCCCGACCAGCGGCCCGAGGGCCTCCATCGGGCCGCCGCGCTGACCGGAGAAGACCGCCCCGAGCGCTTCGGCCTGCTCGGGCGAGGCGGCCGCGTCCATGATCACGCCCATCCGCCAGCCGCCCTCGCTCATGAGCGGCGGGGTGTCGGCCACCACGGCGACCGTCAGACCGCTCACGTCGACGTCGTCGACCCGGCCGGAATCGACGTGGAAGGCCAGGAACACCCGGCAGCGGTCGTAGTCCGCCGGAGCCGATAGGCCGGAGGTGGAGCAGGGGCAGACCATGTCGCAATTGCAGTTCTCGAAATACGTGCCCTCGATACGCCAGGCCATCGGAAGCTCCCTTCCTGAGGCTGAGGCACACACCCCGTGCTTCATTCTCCGCCCCTGAGGATCACCGGGCAACGCCCGGACGGCCAGGCCGGCGCGGCCGTGACGAACGGTCCCGCGTCCGTGACCGGCTGCGACAGCACCCCGCACGAAGGGCGCGTGGCCGGGGGCGTGCACCGGCCGACGGCCGCTGCACGCCCCCTGGTCGCTCAGCCCGCGGTGGCCGCGCCGTCGTACACGTTGTCCGGGGTCACGATGGCGGTGATCGCGCGGCCGAGGAGGGTGGAGGGCTCCTGGCCTCCGGTCTTGGAATCGGTATTGATCATGATGACCAGGGTGGCCCGCTGGGCCGGCAGGTAGATGGTCACCGTCTCGTAGCCGGGGATCGAGCCGTTGTGGCCGATCCAGCCGTTGGTGTCGAAGATGCCGAGGCCGTAGCTCGTCCCGGGGAACCCGGTCGGGAACGTCGTGAGCCGCTGCGCCTGGGTCTCGCGGCTCAGCAGGCGCCCGGTGGCGAGGACTTCGGCCCAGTGGCGCAGGTCCGGCAGGTCGGAGATCATCGCGCCGGCCGCCCAGGCCCAGCTCGGGTTCCAGTCGGTGGCGTCCGCGGTCGCGCCGGTCGGCGTCTGGTCCGTGTAACCGCGCGGGTGCGGCTCCGGGAACTCGGCCCCGCCGGGGAGGAACGTGTGGTGCAGGTGCGACGGTCGCACCACCCGCTCGTGGATCACGTCGGCCAACGGCCGCCGGGTGACCTTCTCCACCACGAGGCCGAGCAGGATGAGATTGCTGTTGGAGTACTGGAACTGCTCGCCCGGCCCGAACGTGTTGTCGTGCTTGAAGCCGTACGCGAGCACCTCCTGCGGCGTGAAGGCACGGGTCGGATCGCTCTCCAGGTCGTGGGCGAAGCCCGCGTCCGAGGTGTACGGGAACAGGCCGCTGCGCATCTCGGCGAGCTGGCGCAGCGTGATCCGGTCGCCGCACGGCACGCCGTCGACGTAGTCGGAGATCTTGTCGTCGAGCCCGACCCTGCCCTCGTCCACGAGCTCCAGCAGCGCGGTGACCGTGAAGGTCTTGGTCTCGCTGCCGATCCGGATCCGCGAGTCCAGGGCCATCGGCGCGCCGGTGGTCTTGTCGGCGACTCCGGTCGCACGGACGTAGTCGCCCTTGCCGGGCATCCACAGCCCGACGACGACCCCGGGGATGCCCGCCTGCCGGCGCACCTCCTCGATCTTCGCGTCCAGCTGAGCGGTCAACTCGGGACTGAGGGTGGAACCGGGGCACACGCCGTGGTGGCAGCGCTCGACGGCTGCGGCGGGCACGGTCGCGGTGGCGATCGTCGCGGCGGGAGCGGCCGCGATGGGGGCGAGTACGGAGGCCACGAACAGCGTCGTGGCGAACAGCCTGCGGTAGTGGGTGCGTCGCACGTCGGGGCGCCTCTTCCAGGGTCACGGGCTCGGACGGCACCATTCACCACGGCCGCCCGCCCGGGACGCCCGTCCCCGCCGCCCACCCCGGCGAGTCCACTCGTTCGGATCACCGGGACCGCCCACGGCCTGGGGGGCTGCTCGCGGCTGACGAGCGCGTCCTCGCGCCGCGAGCTCCGACCTGGAGGTGGTGCGGCGCCTCCCGGCCCGCACGCGCTCTCGGCCGGGGCGCCTCGGACCGTGCGTTCTCAGCCCGGCCTCCGTGGCCGGGAGCCGGCTCCGGCTGCCGTCAGTGCTGGACGCCGGCGGCGAGGCTGAAGTGCGCGAAGTACGCGTACTGGTCCGTGGACGGGCCCCACGAGGTGTCGTGGCCGCCGTAGAAGGTGGAGAAGAACACGCCGCTGAACGGGATCGACGCGAGGTCCGGGGCCCCCGCGCCGGGCTGCGTGAAGACCTGGGCGCCGTCGAGCCAGACGGTGACGTCGCCGCTGCCGCGGTCGACGAGCTGCTCGACGCTGTGCCAGGCGCCGTCGGCGGGCCACTGCCAGGAGCCGAGGCCGAGGTCGACGCCGTAGCCGGTGGGGCCGGAGTTGGTGGGGGTGTAGAGGTACACCTCGCCGTCGCCGGCGCCGGAGCCGGGGTTGCGCCACATGTAGCGGGTGGACCAGGCGTTGCCGTGGTTGCCGCCGGACGCCTCGCCCGGGGAGCCGCCGTACAGGCCGGGGAGCTTGCCGGCCTTGCCGAAGTCGAAGCCGGCGGGCAGCTTGAGGCTGTACTTCAGGTCCAGGGTGGTGGAGTTGGCGAGGTCGCCGAGACCGAGCGTGGGGAGGTCGGTGTAGAACTGGCCGCCGCCGCTGGAGGGGCAGTCGGAGCAGGAGTTGGCGGAGGACCCGGCGCCGTAGAACACCTGCAGCGCGGAGCCGTCGCCGGGGGCGGCGGGGTCGTTGACGAGGCTGAGGTTCTGCTGGCCCCACTTGCCCTTGGTGAGGGTGCCCCAGGCGCTGGTCCAGGTGCTGCTGCCGTAGCCGGTGAAGTCGCCGGTCCAGGAGGCTGCGTCGGTGGTCTTCGCTTCTATGGCGGTGGTGGCGGTGGCGGTGGCTTGGACGGGGGCGGTGGCGAGGAGGGCGAGGGAGGCGCACAGGGCGGTGAGCAAGCGCTTCATGACGGTCCTTCGGCTCTGGCGGCGGCGGGGGAAATCGTGCTGCGTCGTGTTGCGTCGTGCGGGGGCCGCCCACCATGACACGGCCGTGGGCGTGTCCCAGTCAAGAGTCTGGACGAGGTTCAGGGATGTGAACGCTCCGCCGGTTTCGGCGCTGACGGCGCGGCTATATTGCTCTCGCCGTCCACGCGCACGCGAACAGGGAGGACCCCTATGGCGCAGCCGAGTTCCGCCACCGCCACCGCAGCGGCGGGCGTGAAGTCCGCCGTCCGCACGATCGAGGTGCTGGAGTACTTCGCCGAGCGCCCCGGACTGCACAGCCTCGCCGACGTCCAGGAGGCCCTCGGCTACCCGAAGAGCAGCCTCTACATGCTGCTGCGCACGCTGGTCGACCTCGGCTGGGTGGAGACCGACCTGACGGGCACCCGGTACGGCATAGGGGTACGGGCGCTGCTCGTCGGCACCGCCTACATCGACGGCGACGAAGCCGTCGCCGCCACGCGCCCGGCCCTCGACCGCCTCGCCGACGACACCACCGAGACCATCCACCTCGCCCGCCTCGACGGCACCGACGTCGTCTACCTCGCCACCCGCGCCTCCCAGCACTACCTCCGCCCGTTCACCCGCGTCGGCCGCCGGCTGCCAGCGCACGCGACGGCGCTCGGCAAGGCGCTGCTGGCGACGATGTCGGACGAGGAGATCGGGCGGCTGCTGCCCGAGCGCCTGGAGCCGTTGACCGACCACACCCACACGACCCGGGCGGCCCTGCTCGACGACCTCGGAGCGATCCGTGAGCGCGGCTACGCGACGGACCGGGAGGAGAACACGCTCGGCCTGGGCTGCTACGCCGTCGCCGTCCCGTACCGCACGCCGGCCCGGGACGCGGTCAGCTGCTCCGTCCCGCTCGCGCGGCTCACGCCGGGGCGCGAACAGATGATCCGCGACGCGCTGTTCGAGGCCCAGGAGCGGCTGGCGCTGGCTACGCGTCACCTGTGAGCTGATTCGCCCACTGCCGGAGGGTGGCGAAGTCGTCGGTCCTCAGGCCGGTTCGGTCGTCGACGCGGTGGAGGAGGGCCGGGCCGTCGTGGTGGGCGGCCGTCCAGTCGCGGTCGGCGTCGGTGATCTGGTCGTCGACCCAGGCGAACGGGCGGCCCTCGGCCCAGGCGACGATCTCGGGGGTCTTCCAGAAGACGCTGTGGGGTGGGGTGGGCCGGGGTTCGGACCAGGTGATGACGGGGAGTTCGGGCAGCCCGAGGACGGGGGCGATGAAGGCGTTGGCTTCGTCTTCCCAGGTGGTCGCCCAGATGAGGTCGAAGGGGAGGGCGGCCAAGTGGGGCCCGTGGTCCGGGTTGAGCCAGAGCCGGAGGGGCTTGGGGGCCTTGTTGGGCAGCCCCCAGTCGGTGAGCCGCCGCCGTTCGGCGGCCTCCCAGCGGGGAGTGAGGACTCGGTGGGTCTCGTAGCCGGGCGGCCGGCGGTGGGGCTTGTGGGCGGCGGGGTTGAGCGGCCCGTCGACGTCGAGTAGCAGCAGTGGCCGCATCGGCGCACCCCCTCCGTGATCTTTGAGGGGACGGTAGCGGTGAAGGGGCGTTGGGGGCGAGGGAATTACGGGGCGTTCGGCTCAGACGTCGCCGAACTCGCCAGCCTGGACGGCCGTGACGAACGACCGCCAGGCCTCGACCGGGAAGACGAGGGCGGGACCCTGGGGGTCCTTCGAGTCACGGACGGGGGCGAGGCCGAGGAAGCCTGCAGCCACCTCGACGCAAGACCCACCGTTGTTGCTGTAGCTGCTCTTGAACCACGCGGCGTCGGTCAGGTCTACAGGGGGGATCATGACATTCCTCTCACGCCTTGCACTTGCGGATCATCTCCAGTGACGCGGCCTTGGGAAGCGCTTCCACCTGAAGTTGATGGTAGTCCCGCTCCCAAGCCTGGGCGGTCCCAGAGTCCCGCGCGAGGATGCCGCGCAACTGGCACTCTGAGTATGCCAGGAGCGTCCGATTCGGGAGGGTCAGCAGCGTAACCATCATGGTGAACGGCAGCTCCTCCGCGAGCGCGAACGGTGCTACCTGGATCGTGGTGTTCGGACGGGTAGCGAGGTCTTCGAGGTGCGCCAGCTGTCGAGCCATGGCCCTGGGCCCGCCCACCGGTCGCATCAAGGCGCCCTCGTCAAGGACGAGATGAAGGCGAGGCGCTGATGGGCGCTCAAGTAGCTTCTGCCGCGCGGAGAGGAAGTCCAGTCGGTCTGCGGCCTGATCCTCGGTGATGCTGCCACGCCGCACAGCGGCTCCGGCGAAGGCTTCGGCGTACTCCATGGTTTGAGCGAGACCGGGTACGACTCCCAACTCGAAGTGGTTGATGCTCTGCGCCTTTGCCTCTTGCTGCGCGTACTCCGGGAACCCTTCCAGGAGAGATGAGCCGCTCAGCGTCCAGAACGTCAGTTCCAGCGTTCCCCCGGTCTTCAGGACCTGATCAGCCGCCAGAACCCAGTCGAGTGTGGGATTGCGTGTCCCTCTTTCGAGGTTGGAGATCTGACTGTCACTCAGGTTCGTGAGGTTCCCAAGCTGGATCTGCGTGAGCCCAGCCGCCTTGCGCAGCCTGCGCAGTTGCGCGCCGAAGGCCTTGAGCGGCGATGCGGAGGGATCCAGCTCGGTTTCACGCATGATCAGAACTCCGTTGCCCTCTGAATCCCACGCGGGGACTTTGTCAAGCGGGAATGACTTCCGATCGTAGGGCCGATCACGCCACTATGGCTACACCAGGTGATGCGCCGATAGCGCTGTGCGACTGCGGAGACCCCCATGTTCGAAGACCAGAGATCCGTGCTGTCCGAAGTCCCTCTCCTCCACGAGGTGGTGATCGATCGCGGTCACCTCGATGACGGCCTGCCGCGTGAGGGCGTCTTCATGGAGCAGTGCGCCGGCGTCATGTACCTCCGGCCCATCGGCGGCGGCATCGAATGGACCACGCGGGCCGATCATGTCAGTGTCCTCAATCCCCGGCAGATCGCGCC
>NZ_JBHWGV010000019.1:0-17807 GCF_042732955.1 Kitasatospora sp. NPDC059747
CCTCAGGCCCCGGCGCAGCCCTCCCCCGTCCAGCCCCCCGCTCAGCCGTCCGCCCCACAGCCGCCGCAGCAACCCCAGCAGCCGCCCGCGGCCGTGCCCCCGCCGGCTCCGCCCGCCCCGCCGTCCTACACCGGCTACGCCGGACCGGGCTGCGCCTCGTCGAGCACCGGCTACAGCGAGAACGGCCACTCGGCCGGCTCCCGCGACTGGGTCACCAACCACGACGGCGGCACCGACTGCGGCGGCGACTACACGTCCGTCCCCATGTCCGGCGACCGCAGCAAGGACGACGGCAACTCGGTGGTCTGGACGTTCTTCGCGAGCCCCGTCACCAGCGGCAGCTGCCGCATCTCCGTCTACATCCCGAACAACGGAGACATCAAGGCGGTCGGCGGCGCCCCCGCCTACTACACCGTGCAGAACGGCACCAGCCCCGGCAGCGGCACGATCGGCTCGTTCTCGATCAACCAGCCGCAGCACCAAGGCCAGTGGGTCAGCGCCGGCACCTACCAGCTGACCGGCGGCCGGATCGCCGTCATGCTGCACACCCGCGGCATCGACTGGGGCGGCACCGCCGGCGCCCACCTCGCCGCCTCCACCGTGAAGGCCGACTGCACCGGATGACCCGCACGACCCGCCCGCAGGGCACGAAGCAAGCAGACGAAAGGGAAGACGAGCCATGTCGCGCCATGTGCTGACGGTGTGCCAGGAACAGGGGACCGGCGGCACCTACCGCACGATCGGCGAGGCCCTGGAGGCCGCCCGCGCCGGAGCCGTCATCTCCGTCCGCCCCGGGCGGTACGAGGAGAACCTGGTGATCACCAAGATGGTCACCATCGCCGCCGAGGACGTCCGCGGCACCGTCCGGGTGACCCCGCGGCGCGGCTGCGTCGTCCAGGTCGTCGCCGAGGCCGTCCAGCTCACCGGCCTCGTCCTGCACGGCCAGGACGACGAACTGCCCGCCGTCGACGTCCCCCGCGGCCAGGCCGCCCTCCAGGACTGCGAGGTCGTCGGCAACTCCTGGACCGCCGTCCTCACCCGCCGGCAGGGCGCCCTCGCCATGCGCGGCTGCCGCATCGTCAACTCGGCCGGCGCCGGCATCGTCGAGACCTCCACCGGCGCCAGCGTCATCGAGGACACCGTCATCGAACACCTCGGCACCTCCGCCCTCGTGATCGGCGAGGGCGCCAACCCCGTCGTCCGCAACTGCGTCATGCGCGACGCCCGCGGCAACGGCATCTGCGCCAACGGCGAGGCCCGCGGCAGCATCGAGGACTGCGAGATCTCCACCACCGACAAGCCCGCGATCGCCCTGGAGGAGCACAGCACCACCCGCGTGCTGCGCACCACCGTCCGCGACGCCGCCCTCGGCGTCTACGTCGGCTCCGCCGCCCGCGTGCTCCTGGAGGACTGCACCGTCACCGCCACCACCGGCCACGGCATCGTGCTCGGCAACGGCACCGACCCGCTGCTGCGCCGCTGCCGCGCGGTGCGCACCCGCGGCCACGGCATCCACGTCACCGGCCGCTCCCGCGGCACCTTCGAGGACTGCGAGGTGACCGGCGCCGAGGGCGTCGGCGTCCGCGTCGACGACTGCGCGGGACCGGCCTTCACCGGGCTCGCCGTGCGCGACTGCGGCGACACCGGAGTCGACCTCGGCGGCGAGAGCGCCGCCGAACTCGTCCGCCTGGAGGTCAGCGACGCCGGCGGCAGCGGCGTGCGGATCGCCGAGGGCGCCAACCCCCTGCTGCGCCGCATCACCGTCACCTCCGCGCGCGGCAACGGCGTCGAGGCGGTCCGGGACGCCCGCGGCCGCCTGGAGGACTCCACCGTGCTCGCCGCCGGCCGCACCGGGGTCCTGATCGCCGACGGCGCCAACACCTTCGTCGGCGGCACCACCGTCCGCGGTACCGAAGGCGTCGGAGTGCACGTCGGCACGGGCGGCGTCGCCACCCTGCGCGACTGCGACGTGGCCGAGTCCACCGAGGACGGCCTCGCCGTCGACGACGGCGGCGACCTCACCTGCACCCGCGTCCGGGCCCGCGCCAACGGCCGCCACGGCATCCGGATCGGGGCCGGCGCCCGCGCGGCCCTGACCCGGCTGGAGGCGGTCGACAACTCGGCCGACGGCATCCGCGTCGACTCCACCGACGCCGTCCGCGCGACCGGCTGCACCGTCACCGGCAACGGCGGCTCCGGCCTGCGGCAGACCACTCCCAGCACCCGCCTGTCCGTGGAGAACCTGCAGAGCCGGGAGAACGGCCACCCCGACGCCCACGGCTCGGCGAGCGCCGACGCCGGCGTGTCGCGGGCGGCCGGGGTGGCCGCCGGTCCGGGCGAGTCCGTCCGGGCCGAGGAGGGCGCGCCGACGCCCGCGTCCGCCGCACAGGGGCCGCTGGAGGTCCTGGAGAACCTCGTCGGCCTCGCGGCGGTGAAGGAGCAGGTCGCCACGCTGGTGAACCTCAACCGGCTGGCCCGCCGCCGCGAACTCGCCGGCATGCCCGCCCTCCCGATGAGCCGCCACCTGATCTTCGCCGGGCCCCCGGGCACCGGCAAGACCACCGTCGCCCGCCTCTACGGCAGCATCCTGGCGGAACTCGGCGTCCTGCGCAGCGGCCACCTGACCGAGGTCGCGCGCGCCGACCTCGTCGCGGCCATCGTCGGCGGCACGGCGCTCAAGACCACGGAGGTGTTCAACGAGGCGCTCGGCGGCGTCCTGTTCATCGACGAGGCCTACACGCTCTCCGCCGGAGCCGGCGGCAACGGCCCCGACTTCGGGCGGGAGGCCATCGACACCCTCGTGAAGCTGATGGAGGACCACCGGGACGACATCGTGGTGATCGTCGCCGGCTACTCCGCCGAGATGACCGACTTCCTCGCCAGCAACCCCGGCCTCGCCTCCCGCTTCAGCCGCACCGTGGAGTTCGCCAACTACGCGGTCGACGAGCTCGTCACCATCGTCGAGAAGGCGGCCACCGGCCACGGCTACCAACTCGCCGACGGCACCGGGGAAGCGCTCACCACACTCTTCGAACGGATGCCCAAGGGACCGGACTTCGGCAACGGCCGGTCGGCCCGCAAGGTCTTCGAGGAGATGGTCGACCGGCAGGCCACCCGGCTCGCCCGGCAGCCCGAGATCGCCGACGAGGACCTCGCGCTGCTCGTCGCGGCCGACACCGGCGTCGAGGCGGCCGGTGCGGCCGAGGCCGCGGACAGCACCGTGATCCTCGACGAACTGCGGGCCATGGTCGGCCTGCCCGCCGCCAAGGAGCAGGTCGAGGACCTCGTCAACCTCATCACCCAGGTCCGCCGCCGCGAGGAGGCCGGCCTGCCCACCGCCGCGATCAGCCACCACCTCGTCTTCGCCGGCCCGCCCGGCACCGGCAAGACCACCGTCGCCCGCCTCTACGGCCGCCTGCTCGCCGAACTCGGCGTCCTGCCGGGCGGACAGCTCGTCGAGACCGCCCGCGCCGACCTCGTCGGCCGCTACGTCGGCCACACCGCCCAGCTCACCCGAGAGGCCTTCGAACGCGCCCGCGGCGGCGTCCTGTTCGTCGACGAGGCCTACACGCTGACCCCGCGCGGCGGCGCCGGCAACGACTTCGGGCAGGAGGCCGTCGACACGCTGATGAAGCTGATGGAGGACCACCGCGACGAGGTGGTGGTCATCGTCGCCGGCTACGAGGACGAGATGCGCGGCTTCCTCGCCTCCAACCCCGGCCTCGCCTCCCGTTTCTCCCGCCAGATCGAGTTCGAGCACTACACGGACGACGAACTCGTCACCATCGTCGGCCTCCACGCCGAGAAGGCCGGCTACGTGCTCGCCCCGGAGACGGTGGACGCCCTCACCGGGACGTTCGCCGCGATGCCGCGCGACCGCACCTTCGGCAACGGCCGCACGGCCCGCCAGACCCTGGAAGGCATGATCACCCGCCAAGCCGGCCGCCTCAGCCGCCTCGACGTCGCCGATCTCGCCGACCTCAGCCTGCTCCTGCCGCAGGACGTCGCGACGGCCCGGACGGGAAGTGCGGTGTGACGCGGCGGCGGATGGGAGGCGTGCTGCCCGGGGCGCCGGCCGGGCGCGGAGGTGCGGCCGGCGGTTGGTCGGCTGTGGGGTCGTCGGCGCCGTCGTCGGGTCGGTCGGCCGGCCTCGGCGCGGGTCTCCGTCAATGGGCGCGGGCCGTCGGTGCGCGGGACTCCTCGGGTGGCGCGGCGTGAGCGGGCGGCGGTGGGCCGGGGCCGCGTTCGCCGGCGCGCTGCTGGCTGCCGCCCCTGCGGCGGTGGCGGCGCCCACGCCCGGGGCGGACCCGCCCCCGCTGACTCAGACCCGGCAGGACGTCCAGCGCAACGGGTGCGTCAAGCCCTCCGACCGGCCCGCCGACGTGCCGAGTTGGTCGCAGAGGGCGCTGCGGCCGGAGGAGGCCTGGTCGTTGAGCCGCGGTGCCGGGGTGACGGTCGCCGTCGTCGGTTCGGGGGTCGACGCCGGATCGCCCGCCCTGGCCGGGCGGTTGCAGCTCGGGCCGCGGCTCTACGGCCCCGGTGACGCGGGCCGCGACTGCGTCGGCCACGGCACCTTCGCGGCCGGGCTGGTGGCCGGGCGCAGCACCGTCGACGGCGGTGCCTCCGGGCTCGCGCCGGACGCCCGCGTGCTGGTGGTGGCGGTCACCGACGACGCCGGGTCGACGACCCCGGACCTGCTGGCGTCCGGGATCCGCGCGGCGGTCGACAAGGGCGCCAGGGTCGTCGCGGTCGTGGTGCCCGTCGCCGGGGCGAGCGACGCTCTGAGCGAGGCGGTCACGTACGCGGGGGCGCACGGTGCGCTGGTCGTCGCGCCCGTCGCCCCGGACGCGCGGGGCGGCAGCAGCGCCGCGGTGTTCCCGGCCTCCTACCCGGGCGTGCTCGCGGTGGCGTCGACCGGTCCCGGCGGGCCGGCCGGCGGCACCCTGGACGGACGCGTGGACCTGGCCGCACCCGGCGAGGGCGTCACCGGCACCGGGCCCGGCGGCGGCCTGTTCACGGCCTCAGGACCGGGCTGCGCCACCGCCTACGTGGCCGGTACGGCGGCGCTGGTGCTGGCGCTGCGGCCGGACCTGACGCCGGAGCAACTCGTGCGCCGCCTGGAGACGACCGCCTACCGCCCGGGCACCCGCCTCCCGGACGCCGCGGTGGGCTACGGCACCGTCGACCCGGTGGCGGCCGTGACCGCGTCCTGGCCCGCGGCAGCCCACCAGACCGCCGCGGCCGCCGACCCGGTGGTGGTCACCCCGGGCCCGGACCGCTCGGGCACCTGGCGGGCGTTGGCGGTCGCGGCCGGCAGTGCGGGCGTGATGGTGCTGGTGGGCTTCGGGGGCCTGACCGTCCGCCTGGGCCGCCGCCGCGGCGGGGTGTGAGACCCGCCGCCGACTGGCCGGCGTTCCGGCCCGCCTACGGGATCGTCAGCACCTGGCCGACGTCGATGAGGTCCGGGTCGTCGATGCCGCTGGCGGTGGCGATGTCGCGGTAGCGGTCACCGTCGCCGTAGAAGCGCTCGGCGACGGCCCACAGGGTGTCGCCGGGCTCGACCGTGTAGGTGCGCGCCGCGGGGATGGCCGGGGGCGGGGTCACGGCTTCGGCGACCGGTGCCGCGGCCGCCGGCTCCGGAGCGGCGACGGGGTTGTCGGTCCCGGTGTCCGACGCCCACAGCGCGCCGCCGTCCTTGCCGTACAGCACCACGTTGCGGTCGGCCTGTACCACCAGCCGGTCGGCGTCCCGGCCGTCGGTGTCGGTGGCCCACACCGCGCCGTCGCCGTCGTAGAGCACGAAGTTGCCGTCGTCCTGGAGCACGGCCCGCTGGACGCCCTTGTCGTCGGTGTCGGAGGCCCAGACGACGGCACCCGGCTCGGAGAGGACCAGATTGCCGTCGTGCTGCAGCGTCAGGGTGTAGGCACCGCCCTGGAGGGAGTGGCCGAGACCGAGTTCGTCGCCCACGCGCAGCGTGTCACCCATGGATGTTCCTTTCGGGGGAGGGGATTACGCCGTCAGAGTGGCACGGCGGTGTGACGGCCGAGGTCAGCAGAAACGGTCCTGCACGCGGGATTTCACCCGAACGAGATCCCCGGACCCGACCGCCGCCCGGAGACGTTTGCGTACCGTCCAACGGTTCCCACCTGCGGGGCGACGCGGAGCTGAACAATCGCGAGCATGTTATCCGTTCAACTACACGGACGTAGAGCAACGAGGCGCGAGCGAGCACGGGTGAGGTGGACTCCGATGGCGACGACGGTGGACCGCGGCGACGGCAGGCCGGCCGTCACGGGGAGCGGACGGCGGGAGGACGAGGAGACGGCGCGGCGGTTGATCGCCTCCTGGCTGGCCGAGGCCGTCGAGGACGTCGAGGACGTTCCCGGGCGGGCGGCGGCCCCGTACGGGTGGCAGGTGCCCGCGGCGGCGGCCCGGGACGTCGTGGCGGTGGCCCGGCGGCTGGCTGTCCAAGGGCTGGCCGGGCGGCCCTGGCCGGTGCCGACGGCCGCGCACCTGCTGCTGGCCCGGGCCCTGGTGACGGACGAACACCCGTCGGCGGCCGCCTGGACCGAGCGTGAGCGGACCGAGCTCGCCGGCTGGGTCGCGGTCCTCGTGCAGCGCTTCGGGGAGGACGGCGTCCAGCGCCTCACGGCGGCCCTCGCCGCCCGCCGCTGACGGAAGAGGACGCACGGCCAACGCCCGCCAACGGCCGTCCGCCGGGACCCGTTGGCGGATCGTTGGCCGGACGTTGGCGGCGGCTGGGACGGTTTTCCCGTCAGGGCGAGGCCCCGGGGACCGCACCAGAGCGAGGACCCCGCCGCTCCTCGCCGATGCCGTAGCACCGGAGCGAAGGACAGACGCCGTGGCCGTGGAAGCCGCCGCTTCCCCCGAAGGCGCCCCGCAGGGCACCGACCAGCCCTCCCGGGGGCGTGCGACCCTCCACCAGGACACCCTGGCGGAGCTGTACCGCCTGCACGGTCCGTACCTGATGCGGGCCCTGCTGAGAGTCACCAGCGGTGACCGCGGCAAGGCCGAGGACATCCTGCAGGAGACCCTGCTGCGCGCCTGGCAGAACCCGGCCGCGATCCAGCGGGGCCTGGAGCAGAGCCGGCCGTGGCTGTTCACGGTGGCCCGCCGGATCGCGATCGACCACTTCCGGATGGCCACCGCGCGCGTCCAGGCGGTGGCCGACGAGTCACCAGAAGAGCACGCCGGCACCCACGACCCGTACGACGAACTGCTCGCCGCCCGGGACATGGCCTCGGCCCTGGCGGAGCTCCAGCCGCACCACCGGGACGTGCTGGTGGAACTGCACCTGAAGGGCCGCTCGATGGTGGAGGCCGCGCAGGTGCTCGGCGTCGCGGTGGGGACGGTGAAGTCCCGCAGCTTCTACGCGGTGCGTGCGCTGCGGCCGATACTGGAGGCGAGGGGCATGGGCATCGCGGTGTGAGCCTCTGGCGCGATCGGTTCTGCTGTCACCTGATGGCGCGGGCGTGGACGGTCAGTTGAAGAAGGGGTCGTCCACGACGTGGGCCCAGCCGCCGTCCGGCCGGCGCCGGAGTATCTCCGTCGTCGTGGAGATCACCGGCTCGGGGCCGGCGCCCGTCAGGGTGGCGGTGTTCGACACCAGGGCGATGTCGTCCACCTGCCGGATCTCGCGCAGTTCGAGCTTGAGGCGGGCGCCGCTGTCGACCAGCTGTTGCAGGGCCGTCCGGATGGCTTCGGTGCCCACCAGGTGGGTTCCGGGGGCGGGGACGAAGTGCGCGCGCGGCTCGTACAGCGACACCAGGCCCTCGATGTCACCCGCCTCCAGGTACTCCGTGAACAGGGCGCCTACCTGCTCGGGCGTCTCCGCACGGCGCCGGGCGACGGCACCGACGGGCTTGTCCCCCCAGCCCGCGCCGGCGAGCAGGTCGTACCACGTGGGCTGGGCGCCATGGGGCAGGTGGTGGCGCAGCAGTGCTCCCGGGAACGTCAACGGAGATGCCTTCTGCGGCCTGGACTTGGCCTGGTCGACGATCGCGTCGCTCAGCGCGTAGCCCAGGTCCATGCGGGGGAGGAGGGCGTGCACGTCGTCGGCGAGGCCGGCCGGAAGGCTCTCGCGCCGGACTCCGAGGATGTCGGTGCCGATGCCCTCCTGGGCCAGCCGCACCTCTGCGCCCTTGCGCGCGGCGATGCCATCGGAGGTGTGCAGCGCGATGGCGTCCCAGGCGATGGCGATGCGCCGTTCCTCGACGCCGCGTTCGCGGAGGAGCGCCGCCGCGGTGTCGGCACCGTCGACCTCGAAACGCTGGTCGCCGTTGCCCTCCTCGCTCAGCCCGATGTCGTGCAGGACGCAGCTGAGGAACAGCAGTTCGTCGTCGTAGTCGGCACCCGCGCGCAGATTCTGGTGCCGGGCATGGGCGCGGGCGAAGACGTAGCTGCGGACGCTGTGGAAGAAGACGAAGTCGGGGGTGGCCCTCTCCACGTAGGCGTAGGCGTCCCGGGACAGGTCCGTGTCCGGGAGGCCGAGCCGTTCGAAGACGGGCAGGGGTGCGTCGGTGGTCACGGCAGCTCTCTTTCGTGTGCGGTGGCGCGCGGCTCCGGGCGGAGCCGCTTGGGTGGCGGCGCGACGCCTGGCCGGCGTCGGATCACACCGTGCGGGTCCAGGCGGTCTCCTGGACCTGCTTGATGAGTTCCTCCGTCGCCGGCGGCCAGACGTTGCGGTACTTGCCGTGCTCGGCGCCGATGATCTCGACCATTGGTGTACTCGGTCGCGGGAGCCGGGCCGCCGGGACGGCCCTGAGGCGGCCGACCGCACCGAGGCGTCCTCGCCGGACCCGTGCACAACCAGCACGCCCGGCAGTGACGGCAGGAGAGCGCGTCTCGTGGGTCATGAAATGACCGTAGGCGCGCGCAGGGCGAGGGAGTCAGTGGCACGAGTGCCATGCAGCGATAGAATCGTGCCATGGGAGCCCGTACCTCCGGCGGCAAGCACCACGTGGTCGTGGTCGCGCTCGACAACGTCCTCGCACTCGACATCGGGATTCCGTTGCAGGTCTTCGGAAGCTGGCCGGACGGGCCGTACTCGATGACGGTGTGCACGGAACGGCCCGGCCTGGTGCCGATGCACGGCGGCCCGGTGCTGTCCGTCGCCGACGGGCTGGACGCCCTCCGGACCGCGGACACCGTGATCGTCCCCGGGTACCTGGAACCCGACCCGCCCTCGGCCGCGGTCACCGCCGCGCTCGCACGGGCGGCCGCCCGCGGCAGCCGGATGGTGTCCATCTGCTCGGGGGCGTTCGCCCTCGCCGCCGCCGGCCTGCTCGACGGCCGCCGGGCCACCACGCACTGGCGGTACGCCGCAGAGCTGGCCAGGCGGCACCCGCAGGTGACGGTGCAACCGCACGAGCTGTACATCGATGAAGGCCAGGTGCTGACCTCGGGCGGAGTCGCCGCGGGCCTCGACCTGTCCTTGCACCTCGTCCGCCGCGATTACGGCGCCCGCCTGGCGAACCAGCGGGCCCGCCTGCTGGTCACCGCCCCCCACCGCGCCGGCGGCCAGGCTCAGTTCGCCGACCTGCCGGTGGCCCCGGACGCCTCCGGCGCGACGATGCCGCTGTACGAGTGGGCCCTGCGCCACCTGCACCAGCCGCTCACCGTCGACCAGTTGGCGCGCCGGGCCGGCATGTCCCGCCGCACGCTCATCCGTCGCTTCCACTCCGACACCGGCCGGCCGCCGATGAGTTGGCTGCTCGACGCCAGGCTCGGCCTCGCGCGGGAACTCCTGGAATCGAGCGACCTGACGGTCGAAGCCGTCGCACGGCGCTGCGGCCTGGGCACGCCGGCCAACTTCCGGACTCTGTTCAAGGCGCACGTCGGGGTACCGCCACGCACCTACCGCGAGACGTTCAACTCCGCTGTTCTAGCTGGTCGTTGACCCGTTCCTCCGGGCAGGCCGCCGGTCGCGGCCACGAAGCGGACAGCAGGGCGGCGCCAGCGGCCAAATATTGCGTGCCACGCATATGTGCGTGACACGCAATCTTTGCTACCGTCGTTCCATGGGGCTGCGAGAACGGAAGAAGGCCGAGACACGCGCCGCGCTCAGCTGGGCGGCACTACGGCTGGTCGTCGAGCGAGGGCTCGACAACGTCAAGGTGGAGGACATCGCCGAGGCCGCCGGTGTCTCGCCGCGCACGTTCAACAACTACTTCTCCAGCAAGGGCGAGGCGATCGTCGCGCGCCACCTCGACCGTTGCCTGCGCATCGCGGAAGCGCTGCGCGAGGGCCCGGCAGAGCCGCTGTGGGACGCGATCACTCGCGCTGTGCTGCCGCAGTTCGAGCCGGACACCGCAGCGGCCGCTCACCCTGTTCCGGACGCGCGGAGGTGGACGGCAGGCGTGCGCATGATGGTCGCCGAACCGGCCCTGCAAGGCGAGATGCTGCGGGCCGGGGCCATGGCCGAGGCCGAGATCGCCGCAGCCATCGCCCACCGCACCGGTACCGACCTGGCACAGGACCTGTACCCGCACCTTGTCGCGTCCGCAGTCATGGCCGCGACCAACACCGCCATGGCACACCACCTCCGCACGGATCCGCCGGTACCGGTGGAGCACCTGCTCACGGATGCCCTTGCCCGAATCGCGGCGGGTCTGCCGACTCCCTAGCAATCCAATGCGGACGGAAAGCCCGGCGGCCGGTCGGGCCGACGTTCCCTGCCCGGAAAAGGACTCTGCCCATGATCGACGTCATCATCGCGGGCGCCGGACCCAACGGCCTGATGCTGGCCTGCGAACTCGCCCTGGCCGGCGCGCGTCCGCTCGTCCTGGAACGCCTCGCCGAACCGTCCGGCGAGCAGCGCGCGAACGGCCTGGTCGGCCAGGTCGTCCGGATGCTCGACCGGCGTGGACTGTACGAGCGGCTGACCGCACCCGGTGCCACCCCCGAGCCGGTGCCCGGGTTCGTGTTCGGCGCGTTCCCGCTCGACCTGAAGGACCTGCCGGACAACCCGCTCTACACGTTGATGGTGCCGCAGCGCAGGGTGGAGCGGATGCTCGCCGAGCGCGCGGCCGAACTGGGCGTCGAGGTCCGCCGCGGTCACGAGGTCACCGGCCTGACGCAGGGCGAGGACTCGGTGACGGTCGAGCTGCGCGGGCGGGAGTCGATGGAGGCGGCGTTCCTGGTCGGAGCCGATGGCGGGCACAGTACCGTCCGCAGGCTCACCGGCATCGGGTTCCCCGGCGTGACCGCGGATGACTCGGTGTCGCGTACCGGACACGTGAGCGTGCCCTCCGAGATGGTCGGTGCCGATGGCGGCCTGGTCGTACCCGATTTCGGTGTCATACCGCCGTTTCGACACCTGCGCACCGAGCGCGGCCTGATCACCTGGGCACCGTTCCCGGGCGGCGCTCCGCTGATCAGCACGACGGAGTGGGACCAGCCGGCCGAGGGCGAGGCCTCACTCGACGAACTCCGGGCCAGCGCCTGCCGGGTGCTCGGCGCGGACCTGCCGCTCCACCCGCCGACCGGAGCGGGACCGCACATGATGCGGCGGCTGTTCGGCGGCAACACCCGGATCGCGTCGCAGTACCGTGCGGGCCGGGTGTTCCTGCTCGGTGACGCCGCACACGTGCACTCGGCGATCGGTGGCCCGGGGCTGAATCTGGGCCTGCAGGATGCGGTCAACCTCGGTTGGAAGCTGACCGCGGAAGTGCGCGGCCGCGCGCCGGAGGGGCTGCTGGACACCTACGAGCTGGAGCGGTCCCCGGTGGCGCGGAGGGTCGCCATGCACACGCAGGCGCAGTCGCAACTGATCCGCCCGGGCGCCGATGTGACGGCATTGCGTGAACTGTTCGGCGAGCTGCTCGCCCAGCCCGCGACCCGGCAGCACGTCGCGAACCTGCTGTCCGGCGCGGACATCACCTACGACATGGGGCCGGCAACCGGACCGCTGGTGGGCCGATGGGCGCCGGACCTGCCCGGCCTGCGCGAACTCACCCGCACCGGCCGCCCGCTCCTCCTGGACCCCACCGGCACCCTCGACGCGGGCGTTTGGGCGTCGCACGTCGACACCGTGACGGTCCCGGACCTCGACACCGCACTGCTTCTCCGGCCCGACTGCTACGTCGCCTGGCAGGGCACCACGAACGACGGCCTGCACGAAGCGCTGGGGGCCTGGTTCAGGGCGGCCTGAACAGCACGCCCGGCGGGGCCGGTAGCGTTCCGTGCCCTCAGGCTCCGATCGCGGAGATCCGCGCCGCGAGTTCCGCGGCGCCCCGGGTGTCGCCGGACTCCGCGCAGAACTCCCGTGCCCGGCCGAGGTGTTCGGCCGCCTCTCGGGCGCGTCCGACACTCAGGAGGAAGTCCGCGTACCGCTGCTCGACCGCGGCCTCCAGGTGCAGCGCCCCGCTGGCCCGGCAGCGTTCGGCGGCGTCCTGCCAGGCCCGTTCCGACTCGTCGTGGCGGCCGAGGAGCCGCAGGGCGTCGGCCTCGTCGGCGAGCGCGAAGAGGTGGAAGGTGGCGTGCGGGTGCGCGGCCAGCAGCCGCTGGGCCTCGTGGGCGTGGCGCAGCGCCGCCGGTCCGTCGCCGACGAGTGCGGCGAGCGTGGCCGCGTTGGCGAGGACGGCGGCGCCGGCCTCGTGGAGGCCCAGGTCGTCCAGCCGGCGCACGGCGGCGTCGGAGAGTTCGCGGGCCTCGGCGAGGTCGCCGTGGTCGGCGAGGGCGGCGGCCAGCACGGCCATCGTGTAGATCTGGGCCGGACCGTCGTGGTGCCGGGCGCGGTCGGCGGCGCGGCGGGCGAGGGCGAGGGCTTCGACGGGCCGCCGCTTTCCGCTGAGCGCCCGTGCGGTGGCGGCCTCGACGAGGGCGGTGGCGACCGGGTCGCCGGTGCTGGTGGCGGCGGTGAGGCCGTGCCGCAGGCAGTCGAGGCGGTCGGTGAGCCGTCCGGCGCCGAAGTAGAGGCAGTTGGCGAGGAAGGCGAGCCGCCACGAGCGGTCGCCCTCGCCGGCCCGGGCGCCGGCGGCGACGAGGGCGCGGACGGTGGGCTCCTCGGTGCGGAACCAGTCGAGGGCGGTGCGGACGTCCGGCAGGTGGGGCAGGTCGGGCGGCGGGAACGCGACCGGCTGTTCGAACTCGGTGAGGTGCGGCTGGAGCCGGCTCGCACCGGCCATCGCGGCGGTGAGGTAGTAGTCGAGCAGCCGGACGAGGGCGGCGTGGCGCCGGGCGGGCGGGTCGCCGTCGAGCAGCTCGCGGCCGTAGAGCCGGACGAGGTCGTGGCGGCCGTAGCGGCCGGGGGCGGTCTCGGTGAGCAGGTGGTGGGCGGCGAGTTCGCCGAGGGCGCCGCGGACCTCGGCCGGGCGGGCCTCCAGCAGTGCGGCGGCGGCGGGCACGTCGATCTCCGGCCCGGGGTGGACGGCCAGCAGGGCGACGAGCCGGGCGGCGGTCGGGGGCAGGCGGCGCAGCGTCAGGTTGAGGGCGGAGCGCACGCTGACACCGCCCTGGGCGTCGAGTGCGGGCAGCCGGGTGCGCTCGTCCTCGGCCTCGGCGACGAGGTCGGCGACGCTCCAGGCGGGCTGGGCGGCGAGGCGGGCGGCGGCGATCCGCAGGGCGAGCGGCAGGTGGTCGCAGAGCCCGGCCAGCCGTCGGGCGGCGGCGGGTTCGGCGGCGAGGCGCTCCTCGCCGAGCACCTGGGAGAGCAGTGCGAGGGCGTCGGTCTGGGGCAGGGGTTCGAGGCGCAGCAGGGCGGCGCCCTCGGTGACGACCAGGTCCTCCAGGGTGTGCCGGCTGGTGACGACGGTGGCGCTGCGAGGCCCTGCGGGCAGGAGTTCGGTGACGTCCTCGGCGCTGCGGACGTTGTCGAGGAGCACCAGCAGTTCGCGTTCGGCGGTGAGCGCGCGGTAGAGGGCGCCGCGCCGGGCGTGGTCCTCGGGGATCTCGGCCTCGGCGAGTCCGAGGGCGCGCAGGAACCGGCCGAGCACCTCGGCGGGTTCGCTGGGGCGGGCGGGGTCGAAGCCGCGCAGGTCGCAGTGGAGGTGGCCGTCGGGGAAGCCGCCGGCGGCGGTGTGGGCCCAGCGGACGGCGGTCGCGGTCTTGCCGGCGCCGGCCGCGCCGACGATGACGGCGAGCGCGTGGTCGGGGCGGTCGGGGCCGCAGGCCTGGTCGAGCCAGCGCAGTTCGGCGTCGCGGCCGACGAAGCCGGCGGTCCGGCGGGGGAGCGAGCCGGTGGTGGGCCGGGGCAGGGAGGCGGCGGGCTGTGCCGAGGCGGCCGGCGGATTCTCGGAGGTGCCGGTGTCCGCAGTGGCGCGCTCGTCGGCCAGGACGACGGCGAGGGCCGCCTGGAGGGCGGTGCCCGGGCGCATGCCCAGCTCGGCCGCGAGGCCGGCGCGGGCGCGGTGGTAGAGGCGCAGGGCCTCGGCCGGGCGCCCGGCCTGGTGCAGGCAGCGCACGAGCAGGGCGACGGTGGGCTCCTGGAGCCAGTCGGTGTGCAGGTGCCGTTCGAGCGACGGGAGGGCGGCGGCACCCCGGCCGGTGCGCAGGAGGCGTTCCGTCCAGTCGTGCAGGGCCTGCTCGCGGCCGCGGTCCAACTGGTTGGCGAGGCCGTGCCGTTGCTCGGTGGCGGGCAGGTCGGCGAGGGCTGGCCCGTCCCAGAGGGCGAGGGCCTGCCCGAGCAGGGCGGCCGCGGCTTCGTCGTCGGGTTCGTCGGCGGCGCGGGTGCTGAGCGTGGTGAAGCGGTGGACGTCGACGCACTCGCGGTCGCCGTCGAGGAGGTAGCCGGGCGCCTGGGTGTGCAGGGTCAGGGGCGTGCCGTGCAGGAGCTTGCGCAGCGCGGCGATGTGCCCCTGGAGCGCGGCCTTCGCCTGGGCCGGGGGCTCGTCGTCCCACAGCAGGCCGTAGAACCGCTCGATCCGGACGCACCGGCCCAGCTCCAGCGCCAGCAGGGCCAGCACCGCGCGGCGCTTGGCCCCGGCGACCGGCACCGTGCGGCCGTCCGCGGCCCTCAGCTCGGTGGGCCCGAGCAGCCGAATGCGCATGCGCTCCCCATGTCCGCCGCGTCCCGGCGGAGGAGCCGGGGCGGTCATTCAATCATCTTGTCCAGCATGTGAGTCTACGCGCGTCGATATGGGGCGATGGCCACCCTGCGGAGCGGCGGAGATGCCGTGGGCACGATGAGCCCAAGGTGAACTCCGGGCGAACCTTGAGTGTTGACCATTGGCTGTCGGAGTGCTCCAAATTTCTTTCTGTGCACGGTAGTTGTGTTACTTAACCAATGGATTCGGGCACTTGGACGAAGATCGAACCACTTCGTATCCTCAGGCCGTTCCGTCCGTCCTCGGGTACTCAGGGAGTTGGGTGTGCGCGTCCGGCTGCTGGGCCGCGTCGAAGTCCACTGTCCGCAGGGGCGCCCCGTCGGCCTGACGGGCGCCCGTCGGCGCGCCGTGCTCTCGCTGCTTGCCAGCGAGCTCAACGGCCACGTCACGGTGGACCGGCTGCTCGACACCGTGTGGGAGGGCGCGCCGCCGCCCACCGCGCGCGCTGCCCTCCAGGGGCACGTGTCCGCCGTCCGCCGCAGCCTCTGCGAGGGCCTGACCCTCCTGACCAGGGCTCAGGGCTACGTCCTCGTCGGCGAGCCCGACCTCGTCGACGCCAAGCGCTTCGAACGGCTCAGCGCCGCCGCCGAGGACGCTGCCGACACCGAGCGGTCCATCGCGCTGCTGCGCGAGGCCCTCGACCTCTGGGACGGGCCCGCCCTCAGCGACTGCGGGTCGCGCGTCCTGACCGAGACCGCCGGTCGGCGGCTCGACACCGCCCGCGCGCTCGCCGTCGAGCGGCTCGCCGAGCGGCTGCTGACCGTCGGCCGCGGTGCCGACGCCCTCGACGACCTCCAGGCCGCCGTCGCGGCCGACCCGCTGCGCGAACCCGCCGCGGCCCTGCTCATCCGCTGCCTCCACCAGGCCGGACGGCCCGCCGACGCGCACCTCGCGCTGGCGCGGTTCCACGAGCGGCTCGCGAGCCGGGGGCTGGCACCGGGCCACCTCCTGCGGCAGGCCGCCGACGCCGTGGCCGTTCCGGCGGTCCGTGCGTCCGCTGCCGCGACCCCGCCCGCCCCGGCGCCCAGTGACGCGCTGCCGCGCACCGGCACCGGCCTCGTCGGCCGCGCCGTGGAACTGCGGCACCTCGACGAAGCGGCCCGCCGCGCCGACGGCCGCCCGGTGCTCGTCACCGGCGTCGCCGGCGCCGGCAAGACCAGCCTCGTCCTGCACTGGGCGCACGCCCGCGCCGACCGCTTCCCCGACGGCCGCGTCCACGTCGACCTGCGCGGCTTCGGCGAGGACGAACCCCTCACCACCGCCGAGGCCCTCGACGTCGTCCTCGCCCGGCTCGGTGTCCCGGCCGCCGAACGCCCCGCCGACCTCGCGCAGGCGGGTGCGCTGATGCGCCGGCTGACCGAGGGTCGCCGGCTCCTGCTCGTCCTCGACGGCGCCCGCTCCGCGGAACAGGTCGAGCCGCTCCTGCCGTGCGCGCCCGAGCCCGTGGTCGTCATCACCAGCCGATCCCGGCTGACCGACCTCGTGGTCAGCGAGGCCGCCATCCCGTTGCCCGTCGGCGGCCTGCCGGAGGACGAGGCCGTCGAACTCCTCGGCCGCGTCGTCGGCGCGGACCGCGTCGCCGCCGACCCCACCGCCGCCCGCCGCCTGGCCGCCCTGTGCGACCGGCTGCCGCTCGCCCTGCGGGTCGCCGGCGCCCGGCTCGCCTCCCGCCCGGGCTGGGCCCTCGGCGACGTCGTGCACGAGATGTCCGACGAGCGCACCGGCCTCGCCGCCCTCGCCACCGGCGGCGCCCTCGGCATCGCCGCCGCACTCGGCCGGACCGTCCGCGCCCTGCCCGCCGACGCCCGCCGCCTGTTCGCCCTCTCCGGCCTCCACCCCGGCGGCGCCCTCGACAGCGCGGCCGCGTCCGCCCTCGCCGAAGTCACCCGCGCGCGGGCCCGGGAACTCCTCGCCGAGCTCGACGCGGCCCACCTCGTCCAGGAAGCCTCCCCCGGCCGCTTCCGCAGCGACCGCCTCGCCCGCCTCTACGCCGCCGAACTCGCGGCCGAGCTCCCCGCCGCCGACCGCGCCGCCGCCGTCCGCCGCCTGCTCGACCACACCGTCGACGCCGCCACGGCCGCTCTTGCGCCGCTCGCGGATGCCATCCCGCCGCAGAGCATCTCGGCGAGGGCGTTCGAAACCGCCGAGCAGGAGCTGGAGTTGGCCCGGAGACTGGTCGGTGAACTGACCCGCCAGGTCTCGGAACGCGCCACGGCCGAACGCGAGACGTGCACCGGGCCGGGGGTCCTCGTGGACAGGCTGAGCCGAACTCTGGCCGGGATCCGCTCGGCGCCGACCCCCGAGCCGTGGCCCGACCACGCGGAGCCCGATCCGTTGGACCGTCTGCTGGCCGACCTGCTGCGCGGCGCCCCCGAGGTACCGCACGCGAAGCCCGCCGAGGTCCGTGTGGCCGTCGCGGCGGATGCCCGGACACCGGGGGCGAGGCCCGCTGGGCCGCCCGGGTCCGGCTGATCCGTGCTCCCGCCGGCACGCAGCGCGCCCGCGGTTGATCGGGGTCTCGGAGCCGACGGGCGAGGAAAGCGATTCGACCGCACACCCGATGTGCCGTACAGTCGGGTTCACCGACGCGGGGTGGAGCAGCTCGGTAGCTCGCTGGGCTCATAACCCAGAGGTCGCAGGTTCAAATCCTGTCCCCGCTACCACTCAAGGCCCAGGCCCGGTGCGCCACTGCGCACCGGGGCGGTGTCGATTTTACAGCCCCGTGGGGTGGGGGGGTGGTTT
>NZ_JBHWGV010000019.1:17817-20914 GCF_042732955.1 Kitasatospora sp. NPDC059747
GTGCAGGTGGTATGGACCTTGGACTAATACCCCTTAGTCCGCAGATAAAATACGGGACCCCGCCCCCACCAAGGCCCCGCCCCGGGGGCGCCACTCCCCCCGGGGCCTGAGTCGATTTCACAGCCCCGTCGGTAGTCCGCCCCCTCGGCCCTGGTGCTGAGCCCCGCGCCGGTCGGCGCGCGCCCCTGGACGCGTGGCCCGCATCCGCGACTGCGCGAACTGCGGCGCCCGGCTTCCCCGGACAAGCTCAACGCGACTGGACACGAGTGCTGGCTCGGGCCGGAGCCGTTTATCCATGCCGACGTCAAAGGCCCTTCAGGACACGACCAAGTGCCGACCGACCTGCCGTCCCCCACTGCGGCTTGCCGCCGGGCAGGCCGCGGTCCCCGTTCTGGCCCATCAGCATCAGGAACAGGCTCTTCATCGCGGCCAGCCCGCGCGCCCGTCGTACCGCCGCGTCGTCTGCCTGCGCGTAGCTGTCGAAGAACCGCGAGGCACCGCCCGCGGGGAGCAGCAGCCAGGCGGCCACAAGGTCCCACGCCGGGTCGCCGGCGAAGACCGCGCCGAAGTCGACGACGCCCGCCAACGTCCCGTCCGCAACGACGACGTTCGCGGGATGCAGGTCGCCGTGCACCCACACGCGCGGGCCCTTCCACTCGGGAGCCGCCACCGCGTCGTCCCACACGGCCCGGATGTCGTCCCCGGCGAAGCCGCCGAGCTCCACGGCCCGCAGGAAGCCCTCGAAGCCGTCCGTGCACTCCCTGGGGTGAGCGCCGAAGTCCGAGGCGGCCGGTGCGTCGGCGGGCGCCTCCGCGTGCAGCGCCTTGAGGAAGGCCGCCAGCGTGTCGGCGGCGTGGTCGCCGCAGGTGATCGAGCCGTGGTCCAGCGGCGTGCCTTCCACCCAGGTCATGACGGTCCAGACCTTGGGGAAGCGCTCGGACGGTGCCCCGTTCCGCACCGGGATCGGGATCGGAAGCGGCAGGCGCGGGGCCAGCACCGGCAGCCAGCGGCGTTCCTTGAGCTGCAGATCGGGGAGCTTGTCCATGCGCTGCATCCGGACGGCCAATTTGTCCCCGAGGCGCCACATCTGGTTGCCCCAGCCGCCCGCCACCTCGCGGATGGGTAGGTCGGCCAGGTCCGCATGCTGTTCCCGCAACAGGTCGCGGACCAGATCCTCGCTGATCTCAATCTCGGATTCGATCACGCGAAGTTACGGTACTTGAGGGAGACGGAGCCGGCCTTACCCTCGGGAAGATCCAGGGTCCGATCTCCCACGTTCTCGTTGGACCCATCGAACCGACCCGGCCGAGGACGCTCCCGCCGGACTGCAACTGCCGACCCATCAAGATCATCCCGTGGCGGCTTTTGGGGCTCACCTTCGCTGGACCCGATTGACCCGCTTGACCTCTTGTGCGTCAGTCCGGAAGCCAGTGCAACTCGTGCGCCAGGGTTTTGGCGACGGCGCGGATGCGGCGGTGCAGTGGCGACTGCTCGCGGGGGAGGACCAGGTGGAACGTCAGGCTGGGCGCGCCCCGCAGCGGTCGCCAGGTGAGACCGGCCGGTTGTGCCGTGGCCGCGGCTTCTCCGGCCGGGGCGAGGGTGACCCCGTCGCGCAGGTCGTGCTGAGACATGTCGAAAGAGACTGCGGGCGTGTGGAATCGGGGGTGTGGTCGGGTGTCCCGGAACACTGCGGACAGCTGATCGTGGACCACGGGGTTGGCCGCACGGTCCGGGAGTCGCAGCGGAAACGCGGCCGCGTCGGCGATATCGATCTCCGGACGCTCGGCCAGCGGATGGTGCTGCGCCAGCTGGACGCCGATGCGCGCACGCCGCAGCAGGAACCGGCGCACGCCACGGCCCGGTTGTTCACCGCGGGTGATCCCGGCTTCGATGCGGCCGTCGGCGACCGCGGGGGAGATCTCCGGTGTCGCCATCGGGACCGCGCCGACCTCGAGTCCGCTGTTGTCGCGCATCAGCCTGTCCACCAGGGCCGGTGCCGTCTCGGCGCCGGCGCTGAGGCTGTATCCGATGCGCAGCGTGCCCAGTTCACCGGCCGCCGCGCTCCGGGCGGTGTCCCACGCCCGGTCCAGCGCCGCGAGCGCGGGAGGCGCGGACTCCGCCAAAGCCGCACCGGCCGTGGTCAATACGACGCTGCGCGTGTCGCGGACCAGCAGGGCCGTACCGAGTTCCGCCTCCAACCGGCGCATCCGGGCACTGAGTGCGGGCTGTGCGATGCCGATCCGTGCGGCCGCGCGGGTGAAGTTCAACTCCTGCGCCAGCACCAGGAAGTAGCGCAGGCTCACGGTATCCGGCGCCACGGTGCCCTCCCTGGCGATTGATAACGATCCGTTCTGACTCTATCCCGTACCGGTCTTTCCCTCGGCCGCTCATCACGTCCTAACCTGCGCATGCCGGGATCGATCGATCCGAGTGTCGATTCGAAGTCGGACGTGCCCGTCCGAACACAGGAGGTTTCCATGGCCAAGGGCTACTGGGTCAGTGTCTACCCCGCCATTTCCGACCCCGAGAGGCTGACTGCCTACAACGGGCTGGCCGGTCCCGCTGTCCGGGCCGGCGGCGGGCGCGTCCTGTCCCGCGGCGGTCGAGTCGTCGCCCACGAGGCCGGAATCACGCAACGCGTCGTTCTGGTCGAGTTCGACGGCTTTGAACAGGCCGTCGCGGCATACGAGAGCGAGGCGTACCAAAAGGCGCTGGTGGCCCTCCCCGACGGCTTCGAGCGCGACTTCCGCATCGTCGAAGGCATCGACTGACCGACGGGTCCGGCCCTTGTGGACCCGGTGGACCACCACGCACGCGGCGACGGTCAGCACACTGACATGAGGAGGAGATAGATCACGACGGAGCATCAGCGCTGGCCAACGGCACACGGACAACGCTGCTTCCGCTGCCGTCGCCGGTCCTGTAGAAGTCGGTGCTGTCGGGTGGACCGAGATGCTGTTCGGCAGAGCCGGCATGCCCCGCCGTCGAGGCCGCGTATCCGGCCGTAACGGCATTCGGTACCAAGGGTGCTGTGGGAAGGGGGGGGGGGGGGGGGCGGGGTGTCGACGGTGTCTCCCGGCCAGGGGAGCGGGGGCGG
>NZ_JBHWGV010000019.1:20924-22579 GCF_042732955.1 Kitasatospora sp. NPDC059747
GGCGGGCCGCGCCGCCGTGATCTCTCTCTATGGGCTCGGGGGGGGGTGGGGGGGGGGGGGTCCCCCCGGGGTCGCCCCGCCCCCCCCCCCCCCCTTTCGGCGACGGACGGTGTGGCAGGCCGCTACCGCTCTCGCCGGGGTGGTGTCAGCTGGTGGGCAGGGCGATGCCGGGCAGCGTGATGCCGGACAGGGTGTCCAGGGGGGCCCAGCTGGGCATGCCGGGCTTGTAGGAGGTGTGGTTCACGGTACCGTCGGGGGCGGTGGCGCCGAAGAGGTCCACGGTGCTGGAGGAGGCGCTGAACAGCGGGGCGGGGATCCGGCCGGCGGCGAGCTTCGTGGTTCCGCTCAGGGACTCCCAGGCGTTCCACGGCTTGCCGTTGTTGAACCAGTAGGTGTGCGCCAGGGACTTGTCGCTGCGGACCGCGAACAGCTCGAGCGCGTCGGTGGCGGGGTTGTAGAGCACGCTGGGGGAACTGGTGAAGGGCTGGTCACCGTTGATGGTCGTCCAGCTGCTCCAGCCGGCCGTGCCCGCGGTGTAGTAGGCGTGGGCCACGACGCCGTCGGTGTTGGTCGCGAAGACCTCGGCGGTCTTCGTCGACGGGTTGTAGACCAGGCTCGGGCTGCCGGTGAAGGTGTTCTGGTTCAGCTGCAGCCACGGGCTCCACGGCTTGCCGTCGTTGAACCAGTAGGTGTGGTACATCGTGTTGTCACGGCCGATCGCGAACAGCTCGAGCGCGTCGGTGGCCGGGTTGTAGAGCGCCCTGGGGGAGCCGGTGAACCGGTAGTCGGCGTTGATGTTCGACCAGGTGCTCCAGCCGGTCATGCCCGGGGTGTAGTACATGTGGGCCACAGGACCGTCGGCGGTGGTGGCGAAGACCTCGGCGGTCTTCGTCGACGGGTTGTAGACCGCGGTGGCGCTGCCGGTGAACGAGGTCGATCCCGTACCGGCCCACGGGCGCCAGCCCTGCGCGTCGGCCATGTAGTAGGTCTGCCAGATGAGGCCGTCGGTGTCCATGGCGAACAGCTCGATGGCGTTGGTGGCCGGGTTGTAGAGGGCGGTGGGCGAGCCGACGAACGGCTTCACGCCGGCCGGACGGTCGCTGATAGACGTCCAGGAGCTCCAGCCCTGGCCGTTGATGTTGTACGCGCCCATGACGCGGCCCTTGTCGTCGACGGTGAACTCCGTGGACGTCTGCTTGACCGGGTCGTACACCCCACTGGTGGTCGGTGCGCTGGTGGACAGCGCGGCCTCGCGGACCTGCTTCACCCACGCGCCGAGGTCGTCGGTGCGCACGCTGGTGGCGCCGGTGCGCAGCTCGGTGCCCAGAGCGCCGAGGCAGCCGCCCTGCCAGGAGCGGGAGGCGATCGCGGCGAGCTCGGTGGTGCCGTTCTTGTCACGCAGCAGCGGGGCTCCGGCGTCGCCCTGGCAGATTGGGGTTTGGCCGTCCGCGGGGGCAGTGTCGACGGTGGTGGCGGCGACGGCGCCGACGGTGTGGGTGGTGGTGTGGACCTTGGTGGGGACCCAGTCGGTGACGGTGCGGCCGTAGCCGGCTGCGCGCAGGTTCTCGGCGGCCACCGGCGCGGTCGCGCCGAGGGTGACGGGGGTGATGCCGGTGACCGGGAAGGCCAGGCGGGCCATGACCAGGTCGCGGTCG
>NZ_JBHWGV010000019.1:22587-51583 GCF_042732955.1 Kitasatospora sp. NPDC059747
CCCGCGCCCCCCCGCGCGCGCCCCCCGGGCGGTGGCGCGCGCGCGGGGGGTGCCCCCCCCCCCCGGCGCGCCCAGGCGGGCCATGACCAGGTCGCGGTCGGCGCGCGGCGCCAGCTCGACGACGTCGACGACCGCGCCGGTGCCGGTGTTGGTCAGGTCGGTGCGCCCGATGGTGGCGGTGGTCTTGTCCTTGGGGGCGCCAGCGGTGACGGTGGTCAGGTCGTCGGGGGTGTCGGTGAAGCAGCTGGCGGCGGTGAGCAGCCAGCTGCGGTCGACGAGGGTGGCGCTGCAGGCGCGCTTGCCGTTACCGATGTTGATCTTGGCGGTGTAGGCGAGTGACGGGTCGGTGGGCTGAGGCGCGGGCGGTGTGGCGCTGGAGCCGGTGACGCGCAGTTCGAGCAGGACGGCCCGGGTCTTGGGGTCGATGGACTCGCCGATGCCCTTGGTGGTGTCGGCGGCGACGCTGACCGTCTCGGCCGGCTTCTGGTCGGTGGACAGGCTCGCCTGGACGGAGCGGCCGTAGGTGGTGATGCGGTAGGCCTCGGGGATGGTCAGGGCCAGGTAGCCGGAGGCGCCGGGGGCGGCGAAGCAGATCATGTCGTCGTTGTTCGCCGGCTTGGCGACGGCGTTGACCTTGATCTGGAAGCTGCCGGCCTTGCCACAGTCGGTGACGGTGATGCCGCCGTCGCCGCGGGTCACGGTGATGCCGCGCAGCGCGAGGATCTGGTCGGCGTTCGGGTAGGCGAACGTCTCGGCCGAGGTCTTGGGGAGGTCGGCGGGGGCCGGGGGCGCGGTGTCGCCGGTGGCGGCACCTGCGGTGGTCCAGCCGGCGACGGTGGCCAGGACGAGAGCGGTCGACGCGGCCGCGAGGCCGCGTATGCGTGCGTGGTTTTTCATGACGCCTTTTCAGGTAAGCGGTGCGAAGGGCAAGCACCCCCCGGAAGGCCGCCCAAACTTGGACATTTGCCGTTCTTTTACGGGGGCTTGATTCACTGTCGGTTGCGGATTCTAATGTAGGCTCACCAACTAAGTCGACATGAATGTTTGAGTGCACTTCAGGGGGGCTTCGAGAGAAGAACCGGCTGGTCAGCCGCACTCGCGCCAGCCCCACGGGCCTTGTTGTGATCCCTTTCGCAAGGCCTGATTCGTGCTGCCCGAAATCAATGTCAATCAATATGAAGTGAGGTATTCCATGGGCTCGTTGAGGAACTCCGGCTTCCGGGGAAGGAGGACCGGACTCAGGCTGTTGTGCCGCACCGTGCTGCCGATAACGCTGCTGGCATCCCTGCTCTCCGCCTCCCCGGTGTCGGCGGACGAGACACCACCCGCGCCGCCGACCCCTCAGCTCACCGACCGCGGCCGGGTCCTGCAGGCCTGGAAGGACGGCGGAGCGAGCGTCAAGGCCGCCGCCGAGATCGCCCTGACCGGGACCGGCGACCAGGTCCGCCTCTTCCTCGGCACCCCGCAGAACCCCCAGGACGGCGAACTCGCCAAGGCGGAGGCCAAGGACAACCGCGCCGCCGCCCTGCAGATGGTCACCGTCGGCGGCCCCCGGCTGCGGGCGGCCGCCGAGGCCGCGCTCGCCGGTACCGACCAGCAGGTCGCCGCGTTCGTCACCACCGGCTGGAAGACGCCGCTGGAGCAGGACCAGCGCGTCATGGTGTCCCAGATCGCCGAGAGCGGTGGCCCCCACACGCGGGCCGAGGCCCTGGCAGTCCTGGACAAGCCCATCGCCGACGTCCAGACCTTCCTCGACCAGACCCGCTACTCGCTGGGCGACAGCGACGACCGCATCAAGGTCTCCCAGCTCGCCGAGAGCGGCGGGGACGCGACCAAGCAGGCCGCCCGGATCGCCCTGGAAGGCAGCGCGGAGGAGATTCGCGCCTTCCTGGAGACCGGCCAGAACATCGCCGCCGCCCGCGACCAGGAACACGCGAGCATCGACCAGCTCGTCCAGCAGGCCCAGACGGCCGGCGACGAGGCCGCGCGCAGGAAGGACGCCGCCAAGGAGGCCTCCGACCGGGCCGTCGAGGCGGCCCGGCTCGCCAAGCAGGCCACCGCCGACGCCACCGCCGAAACCCTCGCGGCGAAGAACGACGCCCAGCGCGCCACCGCGGCGGCCAACCGTGCCGCCGAGGCCACCCTGCGCGCCTCGGACGCCGCCCGTGCCTCGATCGCGGCCGCTCAGGCCGCGGTGCGGGCCGCCGCCGTCGCCTCCACCGCCGCTGCCCGTGCCGCCGCCGCGGCAGCCGGAGCGGCCCAGGCCACCACCCGCGCGCTCGCCGCCGCGGCGCAGGGCAAGGTCGACGAGGATGCCGCCGCCTCCGCCGCGCAGGCCGCCGTGCTGACCGGCTACATGGTCAAGGCCGCGGACAAGGCCTCCAGTGCGGCCTTCGACACCGCGATCGCCGTGGACCGGGCCAACGCCGCCACCCTCGATGTCGACGCGACCGCCGACAATGCCGACCTGGCCGGCGGCTACGCCGACCAGGCCGGAGCGTCCTCCGCGAAGGCCCGTCAGGCCGCCGCCCAGGCACGCCGCAACTCCGGCGAGGCCTCCCGCTCGGCCAAGGCCGCCGCCGCGCTCGCCAGGGCCGCCGGGCAGTACGCCGCGGAGGCCCGAGACGCCGCCGCCTCGGCTGCCGACCGCGCCACCAAGGCCGCCGCCTCCGCCCGCAACGCCTCCGCCAACGCGGGCAACGCCACCAACGCCGCCCAGCAGTCCGCCGCCCACGCCGAAAGCGCCCGCCAGGCCGCCGCCGACGCCGGCGCCGCCGTGGACAAGGCCCGCCAGGTCCACCAGCAGGCCCAGGCCGCCGAGGCCGAGGAACGCAACTCCCGCAAGGCCAACGGCATCGTCCAGGCCCAGAACATGAAGGCCGCCTACGACGCCAGCCAGCGCGAGGCGGACGACGCCAAGACCCAGGCCCTGCGCCTGGACCAGGAGTCCGTCCAGCTCGCCGCCCAGGCGGCGCAGCCCGGCACCGACCCCGCCAAACTCGCGGCCGCCGGCCGCAAGATGGCGCTCGCCGCCCTCAAGGTCCGCGGCCCCTGGGCCAAGGCCGCAGCCGAGTACGCGCTGACGGGCAGTGACGAGGCCGTCGGCGACTACGTCCGCACCGGCTGGAAGGCCTCCAGCGAGCAGGACGAACGCGCCACTGTCCTCAGCGTGGCCAACAGCAGCCAGTACGACGTGGTCCGCACCGCCGCCACCGCCGCCCTTGCCGGCGACGGCACCCAGGTCCACGCCTTCCTGCAGACCGGCCGCTACACCGCCGCCCTCAGCGACTACCGCATCAAGGTTTCCCAGCTCATAGAGACCGGCGGCCCCCGCGTCCAGGTGGCCGCGAAGGCCGCCCTGGAGACCAACACCCCCGACTCCCTCCTGACCTTCCTCAACCGTGACCAGTACACGGCCAAGGCCAGCGACGACCGCGTCACCGCCTCACAGCTGATCGAGACCGGCGGCGACGAGGTCAAGATCGGCGCCCAGGTCGCCCTCGAAGGCCCCTACCCCGTCCTCGCCGACTTCCTGACCACCGGCCAGTACCAGGCCCAGCAGCAGGACCAGCTCACCGCGGCCCACACCGCCTCCATCGACAACGCCATCAACGGCGCCCAGCAGGTCGCCTCCCTCGCCCAGCAGAACGCCGCCCAGGCAGCCCAGGCCGCCGCCATCGCCGCGGGCGCCGCCAACGACGCCAACAACGCCGCCGCCCAGGCCAACGCCGCCGCCTCCCAGGCCGCCGGCTACGCCCAGCAGGGCAAGGCCGCAGCCGACCGCGCGAACGCGTTCGCGGGCAAGGCCGCCGAGTACGCGAGCACCGCCCGCGCCGCCCAGGCCCGGGCCGGCCAGGCAGCGGCATCCGCCCAGAGCTCGGCCGCCTACGCCCAGGGCAGCGCCGCGGCCGCACGCGCCTCCGCCGACACCGCCTACGCCGCGGTCACCGCCGCCCGCCAGTCCGCCGAGAACGCGGGCTGGAGCGCCGACAAGTCCCGCGTCATCGCCGGCAGGGCTCAGGACGAGGCGATCGCGCAGCAGCTGACGCAGCAGGTCATCGAGATGACACTGGCGCAGGCGGAGGAGGAATGGCTGAAGTCGACCATCCGGGCCGCCACCAAGCCGAGCGAGTCGAGCTGGTACGACACGTTCTCCTCGATCGGCCACGGCGCCCTCGACCTGGCGAGCTTCTTCCCGGTCGTCGGCACGCCCGCCGCCGCGATCAACTGCGCCTGGTACGGCGGCGAGTACTTCGCCGACTACGCCAGCGGCGAGGACGTCGGGCTCTCCTGCCTGAGCATCATCCCCTTCGCCCGCCTGTTCCGCGCCGGGGCCAAGTACGTCAAGGGCGGGGAAGACCTCATCAAGTGGGGCACCAAGCTCCAGGAGTCCAGCGGCGCCATCAGCAAGTGGGTCAGCAACCAGGTCGACAAGCTGCCCGCAGTCCGACGGCTTCTTGACGACGCTCCGTCCTGCCCCACCCGTCCCACCGGCCTCCCCAACAGCTTTCCTGCCGGCACCCGCGTCCTCATGGGCGACAAGACCACCCAGCCCATCGAACAGATACACAGCGGGGACACCGTCACCGCCACCGACCCCGTAACCGGAACCACCGGGCCGCGGACCGTCGACGACACGATCTACACCCCCGACGACACCAACTTCACCGAACTCACCGTCGCCACCACCGACGGCACGAAGTCCACCGTCACCTCCACCGACCACCACCCCTACTGGGTCCAGAACACGGGCCAGTGGACCGACGCCGCCGAGGTCCGCCCCGGGGACAGCCTGCGCACCGACACCGGCGCCACAGCCCAGGTCGCCTCCATCCGGCACTGGACCGGTCTCGAACCCGCCTACAACCTCACCGTCCACGACCTGCACACGTACTACGTACTTGCAGGCGACACCCCACTCCTCGTCCACAACTGGACCCCCTGCTTCACCCCTCAGGACATCTTCGATCGACTCCCCACGTGGGTCAAGGATGCGAAAATCGACCAGAAGACGTGGGGGCAGGCCTTCAGGATGGGCAGCGACGGGATTTTCATCCGAGAGCTCTTCGGGCCCAAGATGGTCAGCGGCAACCTTCCGGAAATGACGAAAGAAATCGAAAAATTTCTCCTTGGGAAATTCGGCATACCCAGCATGGTGCATACGCACGTTGAGACGATACTCGCATGGATGATCCGGAAATCCATTCAAGAGACGGGGGGGAATCCCGGAAACCTTGGGATCCATGTCGTGATCAACAATCTCAAGGGGATGTGCGGCAACGGCGCGCCGGCGTGGACCGTAAACTGCTTCAGGGCCGTTCAGGAGATTCTCCCGGTTGGTCAGACTCTCACTGTGTGGGTCAATGAAGGTGGTAAAATGCTTGGCATTCCCATCGAGGGCTTGGCGATACTGTAGAAGGCGGCGGAGTGATCCTGACCATCCACGTTGACGGCGAGAGCCACCACCCGAAGACTCGACAGGAAGAGGATCGCCTTATCGGCAGGGTGTTGGCGGATCTGAAGTATGGGGACAATGCCTGGTTCGCACTGGATTTTAATCGCACCGACGAGGAATCATTCCCTGATAGTGCACTCGTCGTGTCGGTGAACACATCGACTGGATTCGGTGGGGTCATCTGGCTCGCGAGTCGGAATTATCCCAGGAAAGGTGGAGTCTATGACTCTATCTGGGTATCCGATAATCCCGTGCCACCGGCAGTCGATCCGAATGTACTCTCAGATCCGCACACTCCTATTGTCATGGATCCAGCCAGCACCTTTCCCGTTGCTGAACTGCGAAAAGTCATTGAGGGATTCTGTCGGGATAAAACGGGGGAAAGGCCGGGCTGTATCAGCTGGGTCGTAGGGAATATCGGTGGCGAGCGCACGGAAAAGGAGCATGGCGCAGGCCTCGACGGCCAGGCCGCTGCCAGCGCGCAAGCCGTGCTGGACGCCCTGACGGCGTACGTCGAGTCCGGAGACCACTCCGCCAGCTAGAACCGCCCGTACCGCCGTGGCGAGGCTTCAGTCTGCTGATGCCTCGCCACGTGTACTTCATGGCCTTGGAATTCCTTGGCCCGGTTTCACCATGGCTCGCGGCCGCACCTCCCGCTGCCGTTGGCCAACGATCCGCTCGGACAACAGATCGGGCCGGTTATCGAACGGGCGAGCCAACCAACCTAAGTAGCGACAGGCCAGATGTTGTGGCACGTGCGCTCACCCGCGGCGGCGCGGCGTTGGGCTGCGACCCCGACGGCGTCTACTGGACAGTCCGTCCGGCTACGCGTCGACGCCCCCCAAGCGGAGGTCGTGTCCCGGACGCGCGAGCACGTCGAGGACTTCGTTCGATACACGGCGGACCCGGATCCACGGTTACGGCAGGCCGTCATCCCGGCTCTGGGGATATTCCTCGATGACGGCTACCGGGTGATCGCGCTGTCGCCCGTGCTGCTGGCGGTCGCGAGCGGCTGCTCGCCGTGATCGGCATGGCTCACCTCCCTGGCCACGGACCAAGCGCTCGATGCCGACGTCCGGCTCGCCGCCCTGGACCACCGGGCCGCTTGCGCGCCGGAGTCGATCGACGCCGGCCTCGTCCCGACGGCGACCGCCCTACTCCAGCGGCCCGCCCCCGTATCGGAGCCCAAGCCCGGGCCCGAAGGGCGACGCCCGGCCGGCGGACCGTGGGCACCCCGCCGCCGCGGCCGAAACCCTCGGCAAGCTCTCCGCCGCCATCGCCGCACCCGCACGCGCAGCCCCTCGTCGCGCTCGTCGCGCTCGTCGCGCTCGTCGCGCTCGTCGCGCTCGTCGCGCTCGTCGCGCTCGTCGCGCTCGTCGCGCTCGTCGAAGCGCACCGCACTACCACGGCCCTGACGTCTGGGCTGCACCGCACCTGCTGCTGCGCCGGGCCCGCCAGCAGGCGGTCACGACGCTGGCCGGCCTCGGCGACGAGCGGGCCCTACCCGGGCCTGCTGACGGCGCTCGACACTGGCACCGACGACTGGCTCGCCGTGCGGGCCGCCAGCTACCTGCCGCAGGCCGCCGGGGAGTTGGTGCCGAGGCTGACCCGGCGCCTGCCGACGCCGAATTCTCCTGGCCCTGGGGATCCGCCACCGCGCTGATGGCCTCCCTCAACCGGCTCGCCGACCCGGCAGGCGTACCCACGCTCACCACGGCCCTGACCACCGCCGTCGAGCAGCAGCAGTGGCGCACCGCCGCCGTGGCCCTCCACACACTGGCCTCCATCGGCAGCGTCGCCGCACCTGCGCTGGAGACGGTCCGGCCGCTCGCCGGCGCAGAGGACCCGGACCTGCGCCTCGCAGCTGCGAAGGCCCTGTGGGACATCGAGGGCGATCCCGCCGATGCCGTGCCGCGGCTGACCACCCTGCTCGGCACCGATAGGCCAGCCCGCAGGCCTGGACCGATCTGGAAGCGGAGATCGGCACCGGCCTCCCCGAGGACTACAAGGAGGTCCTCGACGCCTACCTGCCGATGCAGATCAAGGGGCACCGGTACCTCTCGTACCCGGCCACCGAGCGCTGGAACCCCAGGAAGGAGATCCGCGAGACCTCCCGAGTCTGGGCCGACCCTTGACTGGGACCGGGAGCACTGGCTGGAACCGGAAAAGAACATCCGCGCCGCCCTCTGCCTGCAGGAGGTCAGGCTCGGGACGAAGGATGGCCTGATCCCCGTCACCGGCACCGACCGCGGCGAATACGTCATCCTGGCGCCACTGCCCGATGGCACAGGGCAGCGGATCTGTGAGGTGGAGCACGACGGATCCTGGTACAAGTACCGGATGGGCTTCGCCGAATGGCTCTACCGCTACCTGGCCGGCGAGGATATGGTCGGCCCGAACAGCTCCGCCTTCTGCCCCGGCCCGGTGTTGCTCGAACTGCTCCCGATCTCACCCGATAGCCGCCCCACGCGGAGGTACGGTCCGAAGCGCGGCATGTGACCAACGCCGTGGCCATAAAGGGTGCCCCTCGCTCGCCCTGGTTCAGCGCAACGACGCTTGCGACGACCGCCGTTCCGGCGAACACCCCGGCACGGTCATGGCAGCATCTGTTCCGGGAGCCCGAATTTCGTCCTGGCATGTGGTCACCCCGGCAGATCGACCCGTGTCCGGACCCGCACGACCCGGTCATCGATCGTCAGCACGTCGCCGCGGAGCCGAAACCGGGCGGCCGCAGATCCACCCTGGCTGCCGCGAGGAGACAACGCTGGAGCGGCCGGCGCGGGGTCTTGATCGTCGGACCGTCAGCGGCAGATCCAGAAGCCGTCCCGGACCGCATGGGCCGAGCATCCCGGAGGGGCGGCGACGCCGCGGCGGGCTATTGCTGGTGGTATCACGTACGCCGATCTTGACCTGTCAACTCACAACCGGACGGGCGTCGGCGGGGTGACGGGCGAGGTTCACGAACGGCAGGCCGGCCGAGCCTGACCAGTTCGTCCTGGGGACGCTCTGCTGCATCGCTCCAGGGGACGCCACCGCCGCGGATGTGGGGAGCGCGGCCGGTAGTGGGGGGAACTGCGTGATGTCGTGGCGGTTCCCACCGTTCGGCGTGACGGCGGGAGCCGGCGGTGAACCGGCCGGGGGTGGTGCGCCGTATCCCTCGGCGAGGACCTCCCCGTGGGCGGTGGCGGAACCCGGGGCGGGTGCCGGTTGCCGTCCGCGGTGTGCGCCTCGCGTCGGATTCCTCGCGGCCGTCCCCCGGTTCCGTCCCAGTTCAGGAGCGCCCCCGTCATGCCCAAGCACCGGCTCAGCCGTCGTCGTCGGATCGCCGCAGCCGCCACCGCGATCGCGGCCGGTGGCGTCCTGATCGTCGCGCAGAACGGCGCTCCGGCCGCCACCGTCGATCCGATCGGCCTCAACGCCGCCTACGCGTACCTGGGGTGGGGTGACGCCCAGGACCCGGTCGACGTGATGAAGGCGACCGGGCTCAAGCAGTTCACCCTCGCCTTCCTGCTCGCCGGCGAGGGCTGCGATCCGAAGTGGGACGGGCAGCGCCCGCTGAACGGCGGCCAGGACGAGGCGAAGATCAGGGCGATCCGCGCGGCGGGCGGCGACGTCGTGGCCTCCTTCGGCGGCTGGGACGGCACCAAGCTCGGCGAGAAGTGCGCGGACTCCGCCCAACTCGCCGCCGCCTACCAGAAGGTGATCGACGCCTACCAGCTCAAGGCGATCGACATCGACATCGAGGACACCGAGCTGAGCCACGCCGACGCCCGCCAGCGGGTGGTGGACGCGCTCGGCGCGGTCAAGGCGAAGAACCCCGGCCTGCGGGTCTTCGTCACCTTCAGTGCCGAGCTGAACGGCCCCGACGCCTCCGGCGCCGACCTGATCGCGCGGGCCGCCAAGGCCGGTGTGCAGGTGGACGGTTGGGTGGTGATGCCGTTCGACTTCGACAACCACCCGGGCACGATGGTCGACGCGACCGTCTCCGCTGTCACCGGGCTCCAGCAGACCCTCGTCCGCGCGTACGGCTACGACCAGGACACCGCGTGGCGGCACTCCGGCCTGTCGTCCATCAACGGGCACTCCGACAGCCCGGACGAGGTCGTCAGCCCGGCGGACTTCCGTGCCATGCGGGACTTCGCCGCCTCCCACCACCTCGCCCGCTTCACCTACTGGGCCGTCAACCGGGACCGGCCCTGCGCCGGCGCGTTCACCAAGGACGCCGCCTCGGTCTGCGGCGGGATCCAGCAGGAGCCGTACGAGTTCACGAAGATCGTGGCCGGCTACCACGCCGATTCGGCGCCGTCCGAGCCGACCGGCGGCGGCTCGCACTGCCCCGGCTCGAAGCCCTCGACCGGGCTCACCGCCTCCGCCGAGCTGGCGGACGATGGTGAGTCGCCGGTGCCCGGTGTGAGCCCGATGCCGGGGACCCGCCTGACGGCTCGCCGCGCAGAGACGGCCAAACCGACGGAGGGCGGCGGCGAGGCGGGAACGAAGGAGGCCCGGCGCGCCGCGGCGACCGCCTCCGCCGAGCCGACGGACGACGGCGACCCGTCCGGCAGCCCGACGGCCGACCAGCCGAAGCACGGGACGTCCAGGCCCACCAGCCCGGCCGCGTCCCCCTCGAAGCAGCACGTCTCGCCGACGGCAGCGCCCACCCCGGACTGCACCCCGGAGGCGGGCCCGGTGACCGGTCCGACGGTCGGCCCGACCGCCCAGCCGACGACGGCCACGCCGAGCGCCCCGTCAACCGCCCCCGCCACGGGCACCACCCTGCCGTCCGCAGATCCGACGCGCGGTCAGTCGATTCCCACCGGTACTACCACTGCCGCCACCACCACGACCGTCGCCACCACAGCCATCGCCGCCGCCCCGGCGGCCACAGCCGAGGGAGACACCCGCAACGGCCAGCCCCTGGCGTCCACCGGCGGAGGTGACGCGACGAGCATGCTCGTCGAGGGCGCGGGAGCCCTGCTGGTGCTCGGCGGAGGCTTCGGCATGATCGGTACGCGCCGCTGCAGGGAGGCCGAGCAGGCCCGGTAGAAGCCCGCGGCCCCGAGCGGTCGGCCGCACCGGCACACCCGGACGGTCGGCAGCATTCGTGCGCCCCTGCGGCTCACCCCGTCAGCGGGGATCGGCCGGCCAGCCGAGGGCACGGAAGACGGCGACGGGGTCGAGGTAGTCGCGCCAGTGCGTCACCTGGCGGTCCTTGACGGTGATCACCGAGACGAAGTGGTTGTCGTAAAGGCGCCCGGTGCGCACGGCGCGCCCGTGCACGGCATACTCCAGGACGACCACGGAGGCGTCCGGGTCCCGGTGGACGGCCAGTTCGTCCGCGCCGGTCAGGACCATCGCGTCGCCGTAGCCGCGGTACAGGTCGGCGACGGCCCGGCGGCCCTGGACGCGCCGCGGGTAGCCGGGGACGGAGACCACGTACTCGACGACGACGTCCTCGGCCAGGAGGTCGAAGAAGTGATCGCCGTCGACCAGGCCCGCGAGGCCTTCGCGGACGATCCGGAAGAACGGGTCCAGCGCCGCGAAGTCCTCAAGGTTGTCGATGGACATGGTCACGCACCCGTCCGTGCGGCCCAGGCACGGGCGTTGCGCCGCGCGAACTCCCGGAAGGAGGTCGGCTTACGGCCGGTGACCTGCTCGACGTCCTCGTTGGGCGTGGACCCGTTGCCGGCGATGATGCTGTCGGTCAGCCAGCGGAGCATCACGGCGTAGTCGACGGGGACGACTCCGGCGGCGACGGCGCCGCCGATCCAGGCCTCGGGGTCGAGGTCGTGGTGTGTGACGGGCTGTCCGGTCACGGCGGTGATGATGTCGGCGACTTCGCCGACCGTGAGGGCCTGCGGTCCGGTGGGCGCGTACCGGGCGCCGGCGTGGACCTCGGGGGCGAGCAGCGTCTCGGCCGCGACGGCGGCGATGTCGGCCGCGTCGACGAAGGCCTCGGTGCCGCTGCCGGTGGGGACCGTGATCGCCCTGTCGGCGACGGGCAGATGGGCGTCGGTGAAGTTCTGCATCACCCAGGCGGGGCGCAGGATGGCGTGGGTGACGCCCGTGCGGCCGGCGAGGTCGGTTTCGACGGCCTTGATGTCGATCTGCGGTGGGGCGTCGTCGGCGCCGTAGGTGCTCAGGTAGGTGACGTGACGCACGCCGGCGGCTTCGGCGAGGTCGAGGAAGGCCGCGACCTGGTCGGCGTACGTCGCCCGCATGACGGGCGTGACGAGGTAGAGGCTGTCGACGCCGCGCAGGGCGTCGGCGTGGGTGGCCGGGCGGTCCCAGTCGAACAGCACGTCGGCGTCGTGGCGGGCGGCGGTGCGGGCGTCCCGCCCCCGCTCGGCGAGCCGCTTCGCCAGGAGCGAGCCGGTGCGGCCGGTTCCGCCGAGAACGAGCGTGGTCTGCGGTGATCCAGTCATGGATCCATCGTGAGAGCGAGCCGGTGAGCGGATCAATGCGTGAATCGCTCGTTCTTTTACGTCAAACGCTCCGATCATTGCCCTCGGCGATCGCTCTGCCGATACTGATCGGGTGGACCTACTGCGTGATCACCTGGCGCGGGCACGCGCCGGCGGCGCGGTCTTCGCCCGGACGGTCGCCGAGCCCCCGTGGGGGCTGCGGCTGGCCGGCACGATCCAGCTGTCCGTGCACACCGTCGTCCGCGGTCGGGGATGGCTGTGGTTCGACGCCCACGACCCGGGGCGCGCGGTGGAACTCGTGCCCGGCGAGGTGACGCTCGTACGCGGCGGCACGGACCACTACATCGGCCACGAACCCGGCACCGACTGCCTCGAACCGGACGAGTTCCGGGCCCGGCACGCCCACGACGGGGAGGCGGACACGCCCGGGTCGACCGTGTTCCTCTGCGGCGCCTACCGGTTCTCCGGCGACATCGGCAACGGGCTGCTGGAGGCACTTCCCCAGGTCCTGACGCTGCAAGCGGCCGTCGGCGATCCGCTGCGGGACGTGATCGCCCTGCTCTCCCACGAAATGGCGGGCTCCGAACCGGGGCAGGCCACCGTGCTCGACCGGCTCCTCGACGTCCTCCTGGTCCTCGCCATCCGCAG
This sequence comes from Kitasatospora sp. NPDC059747, assembly GCF_042732955.1. NCBI lineage: Bacteria > Bacillati > Actinomycetota > Actinomycetes > Kitasatosporales > Streptomycetaceae > Kitasatospora > Kitasatospora sp. NPDC059747. The sequence goes on from NZ_JBHWGV010000019.1 coordinate 35,113, forward strand.
CGACTTCCGCCGCAGCCCGACCGCGCCCCGCTGGTACCGGGCCTCCGCCGACCCCCGCGTGAGCGCCGCCCTCCAGGCCATGCACGAGGACGCCGCCCACCCCTGGTCCGTCCCCGAACTCGCCGCGATCAGCGGCCTGTCCCGGGCCGCCTTCGCCCGCACCTTCCACGACGCGCTGGGCCAGACCCCCATGCAGTACCTGACCGACTGGCGCATGGCCCTGGCGCGCGACCACCTGCGCACGGGCGAACTCGGCCTGGCGAGCATCGCCCGCAACGTCGGCTACGGCTCGCCCTACGCCTTCGCGGCCGCCTTCCGCCGCCACCACGGCGAACCACCCGGCGCCTGGCGACAACGGGAGGCGACGCGCGACAGGGAACTCCAGCCGAGCGGCGCCCACATCCACTGAGCCGGTCGTTCGACGTGCTCGGCGCCCCCTGCTCCGGGGGCTCGATTACCCAAGTTGAAGCCTGCGAAGGTCGAGCTGCATGCAGGTCACCCGCTGGGCCCCGCGACTCGGGCTCAACCATCGAGGAGTCGGCTCCGCCACGAGCCCTCCACGCCCCAGGGGCTGTCGGACATCAAGAGCTCGGGGCGCAGCACGGTTCGGCGATCGAATTCGGCGTCAAGACGTGCGACCAGTCGACCGAGATCGACTCTGGCGCCCACGGGAAGCCACACCAGCACCGCTTGCAGGAGGTCGCGCGCGAGTATCGGATTGCACTCGTCACAGCCCGTCTCGGGCTCTGGCAGGACACGTCCGGACTGGCTCAGATACCGCCGGCATTCAGCGAGAGCACCGGCCACAGCGCCGGTCCACAGCCGCTCGTGCTCCAACCGTCGGATGGCGGCACGGGTCAGCCCGGACACGCCGCGGATGCGGCGAACCGGCGCACCTCGTCCGGGCTGCCACCGCGAAGAGCGTAGCCCCTTCGGCCGCCTACGCGGCATTGCTCCTTCGGATCAGCACGGCGACATCCTTGCATGCGCGGTCCGCGACGCCCAGGGCAGGGGCTGAGGTGCTCTCGCTTCTCCGAAAGCAGATCACCGGCGTCCAGCAGCTCCAGCTTTCACCTGTCACCCACAACCGAGCCTCCGCCGCGTCACCAACTGCCGTCCACCACACACCCCCGAGCGGAGAATCCCGGTTGCCGGCGCCGATCACGAAGTGGTCTGATGCCGCGGTGGCAGGTACGAGCATCACCCTGTGTCTCCCAGCGGAGGCGGCCGAGCGGGTCGAGGAGGCAGTCGCCGAGGCGATGGAGCCCTTCTACCTCGATGCCCCGGGCCGGGAGGAGAACCGCATCTGGGACTCCTGGCGGATCGTCGGCCGCGCGTTCAACGTGCTGCCGGGCCATGAGACGGATCCTCGGCTGGTCGCTCCTCGTCCCAGCCGCTGGGGAGGCTACGTCGAGTCGCCGGTCAACGACGCGGGCTGGTGCGCCGGAGGGCCGCGCGAGCTGCTGGACTTCGGGGCCTCCACCGAGGAGGCCCGGCAACTGGCGGACGCGGTCTGGCTGCACTGGCACCGGTCGGCGGCCGAGTTGCCCGCCGCCCAGCCCTATGACGTCTACTACGGCCGCCATGTAACCGAGGGCTGCGCCTACTCTCGCGAACGGGCCGCGGCGGACTACTGGTCCCAGCCCCTGCTGCGAGCCTACGAAGAACACCGGGCCGGGCTCTCCACCGCGCGGTACTCCTCGAACTTCCTCTTCCTCCCCGACCCGGTCGTCCAGGTCGGACAGAAACCCCGGGAACGGTTCGTCGAAGGGCGGGCGGCCTGGGCCCTGCCCCGACGCAACGTGCTCTCGCTGGGCGGCTGGTGGTACGAGGACGGCGGACCGGTCGCGCACGGTGCCTGCCGCCACCGGGATGAGTGTCCGCACCGGCCCGAGCTGCCGGACGGTCAGCAGCACATCGACCGCTACCTCGCCGACCTCCCGGGCGACACCCTCCTGGTCGGCCTGCACTGCCACGTGTGAGTCATCGTGTCGGATCGCCGCGAATGCGCGGGGCCTGCTGCGGCAAGGGTGTCGACACCGCCGCGAGCAGCCCCGGCTTGTGGGCGGTCTCGGCCGGCAGGACGGTGCCCTACTGCGAAACCATCAGCCCTGGCAGGTCACCCGGAGCGCGGCCGCCGCGAGGTGGGCGTGGGTGGGCTGGCCGGAGCCCGTCCAGTCCTGGCCGCGGTTGTGGAGGCGGACGACCAGCGGGCCGCCCTGGGGGCGGAAGGTGCCCGCGTCCACCCAACTGCCGTGCCGGCCGACCTGGTCCACGGTGAACGAGCCGAGGTCGGCGCCGGACGCGCCGGCCACCGTGTAGTACGCGGGGGCACCGCCGACCTGCTGGACCGACGTCGAGTCCGGCACGTACACGGAGACGGCGCAGCCGGCCGCGCTCGCGCCGACGTCGAAGGTCCACAGCGCGTACGTGCTGTTGTCGTCCTTCGCGCGGTCGCCGGACATCGGCACCGCGTCGTACTGGCCGTTGCAGGAGTCACCGGTGTAGCCGCCACTGTTGACGGTCACCCAGCCGTCCGTGCCCTGGTGGAACGCACCGACCTCCTGGTAGCGCGCGCCCGGGCCGGAGCAGCCGGGCCCGGCGACGGCCCGGAAGCCGGCGGGCTGCGGCGCGGGTGGCACGGGCGACGCGGGTGGTGCGGGCGGTGCCGCCGAGGTGGGCGCCGCCGGGGCGGGCGCGGCTGCGGCGGCCGACGGCGTGGCGGCGGCGCTGGACCGGGCGGGCACGGCCGTCGGCGACGGCGGGTGCGTGTCGGTGGTGGACGGCGTGGCCGACGGGCTCTCCACCGGTGTGGCGGACGGGCTGGGCGACGCCGCCGGGTCCGTCGAGGCGGCCGGATCCGTGGGGGAGGACGTCGGCGGGTGCGCCCGGCCGTGTGTGCCGAAGGGCGAACTGCCGGTCGGTGCGGCGGCCGCGGCCGGGTCCCCGGCGGTGGCGCCGGGCTTGAGGAAGGGGGCGGCGATCAGGAGGACGACGCCGGTGGCCATCGATGCCGCCATCGCCGCCCGGCGCGCGTCCCAGCGCGAACGGTCGCCGAGGCGGCGCAGGTTCAGCGGCAGGCGTGCGGCGACGACGTCGACGGCGGTGCGAAGCCGCTCGGCGGCCGTGGGCCGGGGCGGGACCGGTTCCTCGGCGATCCAGGGGAGTTGCACGCCGGGGGGCTTCGGGCGGCCGGTCCCGTTCCCGCTCACCGGAAGCCCCCGTCGACGTCCGCAGCGGTGTCCAGGACCTGCCGGACCCCGGTGCGGGCCGGCCCCGACGGAACCCGGGCCGGGTCGTCGGCCGCGGCGGGTCCTGCCACCCCGACCGGCGTCGGCGGCGAGGGCACGGGCGGGGGCGGCGGGACGCACACCGCGAGGAGCCCTGTCACGACGAGCCCGAGAGCCGCCGCGCAGCAGACCAGGGCCGGTTGCCTCGGTGTCGCCGTAGTGGTCACGTTTCTCTCCCCGGGTGACGGTGTCCGCCAGGTTGCACGGCCCGCCGGGCCCGATCGGTTCACCGCCGTCGACCCCGGGTGATACCTGGAAGCGGCCGGGAGGATGTTCGGTGCCCTGGCAGGGCCTCACTCGCCAGGGGTGACCGGCTCGGGGTTGGCGTCGAGCGCATCGAGCACTGCGTCGCCGTTCGCCCTCGCCCACTCGGTCAGCACGTGGATCGGGTCGATCAGCGTCGCCCCGAGCGGGGTGAGCTCGTATTCGACGCGGGGTGGCACCTCGGCGTAGGCGTGGCGGCGGACGAGTCCGTGTGCTTCGAGCCGGCGGAGCGTCTGGGTGAGCACCTTGCGGGAGATGCCGCCGATCAGCTTGATGAGCTCGCCGTGGCGGACCGGGCCCTTGCTGAGGCCGTAGAGCACGACCACGGTCCACTTGTCGGCGATGAGCTCGACCACCAGACGCGCCGGACAGTCGGAGAGAAAGGGATCGCCGGGACCGAAACCGCTCATGGCGCCAAAGGTACCTGCCGGTTCCTATCGGAAACCTAGCCTGGATTCCCTCCCCCCTACGAAGCCAGGAGAGTCATGCGAGCAATCACCCAGCAGACGCTCGGCGGTCCCGAGGTGCTCACCATCGTGGACGTGCCCGAGCCCCGCCCCCTCCCGACCGAGGTTCTCGTCCGCGTCAAGGCGATCGGGCTGAACCCGCTGGAGGCGCGCCTGCGCGCCGGCGAGTTCCCGCTGCTCGGCCGGCCGCCGTTCGTCCTCGGCTGGGACATCAGCGGCGTGGTCGAGGAGGCGCCGCAGACGTGGCGGTTCAGGCCCGGCGACGAGGTGTTCGGGATGCCGTTGTTCCCACGGGCGGCGAGCGCGTACGCCGAGGTGGTGTCGGCGCCGGCGTTGCACCTGGCACGCAAGCCGGCGTCGCTCTCCCACGTCGAGGCGGCGGGGCTGCCGGTCGTCGGGCTGACGGCGTGGCAGGGCCTGGTCGACCTGGGCGGCGTGACGGAGGGGGACCGTGTCCTGGTCCACGGCGGCGGTGGCGGGGTCGGCCACGTCGCGGTCCAGATCGCGAAAGCGCTCGGCGCGCACGTGATCGCGACCGCCGGCGGGAGCAAGCGGACGTTCGTCGAGGGGTTGGGCGCCGACGAGGTGATCGACTACACGGCGGTCGACTTCACTCGGGCGGTCCGCGACATCGACGTCGTGTTCGACACGATCGGCGGCGACACCGTCGAGCGGTCGCTCGCAGTGCTCCGCCCGGGCGGTCACCTGGTGACGGCGGTCGCCGAGGACGATGCGGAGCTCGCCGCCAGGTACGAGGCGGCCGGCCTGCGCTTCAGCGGCATCGCGGTCGACCCCGATCCGGTCGCCCTGCGAGGTCTCGTCGAACTCGTCGAACAGGGCAGGCTCCGGGTGCACGTGCAGGAGACGTTCCCGTTCGAGCGCGTCGTCGACGCGCACCGGCTGCTGGACGCAGGTCACCTCCAGGGCAAGCTCGTGCTCACCGTCTGATCCCGTCGTGGGCCTCGCGTGAGCGAGGCTCCCCTGATGAGTGGCTGGCGACTCCCCGGGGAGCCCGAGGGGCAGAGCCTACGACGGTCCGCACTGCGCCAGCTGCGCCCGCACCCGCTCCACCTGCTTGGTCATCCGCCCCTGCTCGGTGGCGAGTTCGAGCGCCCGCTCCCAGTGCAGGCGGGCCTCGGCCGTGCGCCCGCGGTCGTACAGCACCTGGCCCATGACATCGGCGAAGTCGAACTCCGCGTGGGCGTGGTTGCCCTGGGCCCGGCCGAGTTCCAGCGCCCGGTGGATCTGCGTCACCGCCTCGTCCGGACGGCCGAGTTCGCGCAGCACCTGGGCGTGGGTCTTGGTCGAGATCACCAGGTACGGGTCCGTTTCCCGGCCCGCGAGCAGGGCCAGCGACTCCTCGATCGGGGCGAGGGCGTCGGCCGCCCGCCCGGCCAGCCGGAGGGCGTCGGCGAGGTTGTTGAGGGCCTGGGACAGCGACCGGTCGTCACCCGCGGCCCGGGCCTCGGCGACCGTCTCCGCGAATCCGTCCAGGACGTCCCCGGGCCCGCCGTGGTCGCTCATGAAGCTGGTCCGCATGCTGAGGTAGCGGTGCCGGAGCACCGGGCGGCTCTCCGGGTCCGCGACGGCCACCGCCCGCGCGGACTGCTCCAGGGCCTCCCGGCGCCGGCCCAGCCAGCCCAGCGACATGCTGTGGTTGGAGTACAGGTGCGGCCAGGCCCCGGCGGTGCCGGCGGCCTCGGCGGCGGTGAGCGCGAGCCGGGCGGCCTCCTCCCAGGCGCGGAACAGGCCCGCGTCGAGGTAGAGGTAGCCGGCGTTCTCGACCATCCGGCAGGCGTGTTCGTGCCGGCCCCACTGGCAGGCCAACGCGATCAGGCCCCGGACGGCCGATTCCTCGGCCCGGAACCACGCCAGCGCGTCCACCGAAGTGGCGAACTCCGGTGTGCCGCCCGACGACTGCTCCTCCGGTCGGTGGTGCCGGGCGTCCGGCCGGGCCAGGACCAGGCCGGCCGCCGTCGCGGCGAGGTAGTGGTCGAACAGCCGCGCCAGCGCAGCGTCCCGGGTCGCGGGCGGCAACTCCTCGGCCGCCTGCCGTGCGTACAGCCGCACGAGGTCGTGACGCTCGAACCGGCCCGGCACCACCTCCACCACCAGGTGCGCCAGGTGCAGCAGCTCCAGCGCCCCGGCCGCCGCCCGCGGGCCGGTGCCGGCCAGCGCGGCCGCAGCCGTGGTGTCGACCTGCTGCCCCGGGTGCACACCGAGCAGCCGGAACAGCTCCGCCGCCGGCGCGGGCAGCGTCCGGACCGTCAGCTCCAGCGCCGCCGCGACGCTCAACGCGCCCTGGGTGGCGAGCGCGGCCAGCCGGGAGCGCTCGTCCGCGAGCTCCCCGGCCAGCGTCCCGACGCGCCAGTGCGGCCGGGTCGCCAACCGCGAACCCGCGATCCGCAGCGCCAGCGGCAAGCCCTCGCACAGCTCGACCACCCGCTGCGCCGCCTCCCGCTCCGCCTCCAGCCGGGGCAGGCCCGCGACCCCGGCGAGGACGCCGAACCCGTCGTCGGCGTCCAGCGACGCGAGCGGAAGGGCGCGGGCGCCCTCGCCCACGACGAGTTCGGTGAGCCGGTGCCGGCTCGTCACCACGACGGCGCAGCCGGGCTCGCCCGGGAGCAGCGGGCGCACCTGTTCGGCGTCCCGGGCGTTCTCCAGGAGGATCAGCACCCGGCGGCCGCCGAGCAGACGTCGGTACGCGGCGCCGGCCTCCTCCTCGGTGGCGGGGATCGCGCCCTCGTCGGCGCCGAGAGCGCGCAGCAGTTCCGCCAGGGCCTCCTCCGGGCGCAGCGGCTCAGTCTCGTCGAAGCCGCGCAGGTTGACGGCGACGCGCCCGTGGGGGAAGGCGGCGGCGTGCCGGTGGGCCCAGCGCAGGACGAGTGCCGTCTTGCCGATGCCGGCCGGTCCGGTGACGAGCACCGGCGGGTGGGGTCCGCCGTCGCCCCCGAAGTGCTCGCTCAGCCGGGCGAGTTCGGCCTCGCGGCCGACGAACCGGCCGGGCTCGCGCGGCAAGCGGACAACGGTGGGGGCGCACACCTCGGAAGGGAGGGACCGCACCTGCGCCAGTGCCTCGCGCAGCGCCGGGCCGGGGTCAATCCCGGCCTCATCGGCGAGCCGGCGCCGGGCCTCCCCGTACACGGCGACGGCCTCGGCGGACCGTCCCTCCTGGTGGAGGCAGAGCACGGCGAGGCGGATGAGCGACTCGCGCAGCGGGTGCCCGGTCAGGGCGGCGGTCAGCTCGGCCGTCACCGACCGTCCCCGGCCGGCCCGCAGCGACCGCTCGGCGAGCTCCTCCAGTGCCTCGACCCGCAGCGTCTCCAACCGTTCGGCGGCGAGCCCACGGACCGCTTCCGAGCCGCAGCCGGTCAGCGCGGGCCCGCGCCAGAGCGCGAGCGCCTCGCGCAGCAGCGGCACGGCCACCGCGTCCCCGGCGGCGTCAGGGGCGTGCGCGCGGGCCTCGTCGAGGAGCCGCGCGAGCCGGTGGGCGTCGATCAGGTCCGGGTCGGTGTGCAGGACGTAGCCGGGAGCGCGGGTGTCGAGCCGGAGGCCGTCGGGGAGGAGCGTGCGCAGCCGGGCGACGTGTCCCTGGAGGGCGGCGCGCGCGGTGGACGGCGGGTCGTGGTCCCACGCGAGGTCGAGCAGCCGCTCGACCGGAACGACCCGGTTCGCCTCCAGGGCGAGCGCCGTCAGTACCGCCCGCCGCCGGCCCCCGCCGACATGGACGGGCTCGCCCTCGGCGGTCCGCAGTTCCACGGGCCCCAGCAGGAGAATCCGCACGCCACACCTGTGCCCTCAGTCCGTCCTCGGCCCCCTTCCTGCACCTTACTCATCGCTCCGGAACGGAACGAAGCAGGGAGCCGTGGCAGCCGTTCCCAGGGAATGCGGACGCCACGAGTGGCGCGGCGCTCCGTCAGGACCGGGACGAACACCCGGGCTGTGGCGTCGCGCAGTTCGGCGTAGGCACTTGCGAGAGGGCGTCCACGGTGGCCGGGGCGGCCCAGGGGGGAGAGATCTTGAGCCTGGCCGCCACCCGTCGCACCGCCTCCTTGTCCTCGGGCGAGGACCAGGTCACGGCCGCCCCGTCCGCTCGGGCGGGCCGAGTGCGTCGTCGGAGGGCCAGGGTCGGCCGTGGGGTTCGGGGGCCGTGTCACCGGCGTCGTGGCGTGGGCGCTTCGGTGCGCGCAGCGGTGTCGGGGAGGTGAGGGTCACGACGGCGAACTCGCCCGTGGCCCCTGACGCTTCGTGGCAGTCCAGTTCGAGCAGGCCCGCGTCGGCCAGGTCCTGGAGGGCCGTGCGCAGGAGGCCGGGTTCGACGCGCAGGGCCAGGGCCGCGGCCGTCACCGGGAACGTCGCCGTCCGGGCGAGGTGCTGCCGCGGATCGGCGATGAGGTCGACCAGCAGCCCGGCCACGATTCGCCCGTTCGGGAGCTCCCTGGCCCGCCGTGCCCAGTCGGCCGCCCAGTCCTCAACCGCCACCGTCTGCACCGGCTCACGTCCCTTCGGATCCGTCCGACACCCGGCCCCCGGTATCCGGCATTCTCCGGCCGCCCGGAGCGGATCGCCCGCCGGTACCGGGCCGCGTGCGCGTCTCGCCCGATTTTTGACCGAGAAGAAGGACTTGAGTGGCCCGTACATGACACTAACGGCTGTGCCGCTTGCCGGGCGGGTGCCTCAGCCGTCGCCCCTGACCGCGGTGAGGCACTGGTCGTAGAGGTCGGTCAGGTCGAGCCGGCCTTCGTGTTCGGCCCAGAGCTCGCTCGCCGTGTCGACGCAGGCGAAGACCGTCGCGACGATCGCCTTGGCGCGGGGGTCGGGCCCCTGGCCGGGGGCGGTGCCCAGTCGCGCCTGGACGATCGGGACGAGCTGGGCCTGCCAGTTCAGCCGCTTCTCGATGTAACGGGCGCGCAGGGACGGGGTGTTGAAGATCAGACGGGACAGTTCGAGCACTCGCTCGGGGGTGTGGTTGGCGGTGAGGACGGTCTCGAACCCGGCTCGCAGGGCGTCCCAGGCGGACACGGTGGCGGGCTGTTGCTCGACGGTCCGCTTCAGGAGCTCGCCGAGCGCGTCCTGGTCGCCGCAGACCAGGTCCTCCTTGGTGCCGAAGTAGCGGAACAGGGAGCGCTGCGACACGCCCGCCTCACGGGCGATCTGCGCGATCGTCGTCTGCTCGTAGCCCTGTTCGGCGAACAGCCGGACCGCCGTGTCGAGGATCTCCTGGACGGCGGCCTGCCGCGATCGGTCCCACAAGGTCGTCATGGGAACCCAGACTACCCCGCCTCTGGACAGTAGCTGCCTTTCTGGCATTAACTGCCAGCCAGGCAGTTACTGCACGCAAGGGAGTTGTCATGACAGCCGTCGACTACCACGGCCAGACCACGCTGATCACCGGCGCCAGCGCCGGTCTCGGTGCCGAATTCGCCCGCCAGCTCGCCGCCCGCGGCTCCGACCTGGTGCTGGTCGCCCGCCGCAGGGACCGCCTGGAGGCCCTGGCCGGCGAACTGCGCGACCGCCACCGCGTCCGGGTCCACGTCCTGGCGGTGGACCTGGCCGAGGCAGACCCCGGGCAGAGGCTGGTACGGCAGGTGGACCAACTCGGCCTGCACGTCACCAGCGTGATCAACAACGCCGGATTCGGCACCTTCGGCCTCTTCCACGAGGCCGACCCGGCCCGAATGCGGCAGGAAATCGCCGTCGACGTGACCGCGGTGGCCGACATCAGCCGCGCCTTCATCGAACGGTTGCGGACGGCGGGCCGAGGAGTCCTGGTCAATGTGGCGAGCATGGCCGCCTACCAGCCCAACCCGCGGATGGCGCTCTACGGCGCGACCAAGGCGTTCGTGCTGAGCCTCACGGAGGCGCTCTGGGAGGAGTCGCGCGGCACCGGGCTGCGGGTGCTGGCACTGTCCCCGGGCGCGACCCGCACCGAGTTCTTCGAGGTCGTCGGCACCGACCGGGCCGCCGGCGGCACGAGGCTCGCCGCACCCGTCGACGTGGTCCGCGCCGCCCTGGCCGCCCTGGACCGGCGGAACCCGCCGCCGAGCGTCATCGCCGGGCGCATGAACCGCGTCATGGCCTCCCTCGCCCGGCTGGCTCCCCGGCGGCAGGTCATCAGGGCCGTCGGCCGCATGACGGCCGCAGGGGCGTAGCGCGGAGGCGCGACGAGGCGCGCGGAGTCCGTCGTCGAGGAGCGACCTGGCGGCGGACCGGGTGGCGGGCCCATCGTCGGGCCCGTCCCCATGGGTGGGATCCCGGAGGACATCCGGCTGAAGCCGCGCGACCGTCGGACCAGCCAGGGGCTCCGGCCTGGTCCGCGGTCGGGGTCGGCGGGATTTGCTGAACCGGCAACAATGCTGGCTGCGGTCGCGGCACGGACGACAGGATCGGTTCGGACTGCGGCGCCGGTTCGGTGCCCGCGGATCGACGACCTCGGAGGATTCATGCCGCGACAGGCGCCGGAACTCACACACCGTCTGGTCTCCGCTCCGGCGGGCCGGATCCACCTGGTGGAACAGGGTGACGGGCCGCTGGTGCTCCTCGTGCACGGCTTCCCGGAATCCTGGTACTCCTGGCGCCACCAACTGCCGGCCTTGGCCGCCGCCGGATACCGGGCGGTCGCGATCGACGTCCGAGGGTACGGTCGCTCCTCCAGGCCCCAGGTTTCGACCGCGTACCGGATGCTCGACCTGGTCGAGGACAACGCGGCGGTGGTGCAGGCCTTGGGTGAGCGGTCCGCGGTGATCGTCGGGCACGACTGGGGCGCCACCATCGCGGCGAACTCGGCCCTGGTGCGGCCGGACCTCTTCCGGGCGGTGGGGCTGCTCAGCGTGCCCTACGTCCCGCGCGGCGGCCCTCGGCCGAGTGAGGTCTTCGGGCGGCTGGGCGGGGACGAGGAGTTCTACGTCTCCTACTTCCAGGAGCCGGGCCGGGCCGAGGCCGAGATCGAGCCCGACGTGCGCGCCTGGCTCGCCGGGTTCTACGCGGTACTGTCCGCCGACACCATGCCCGCGCCCCACGCGCCGGACCCGCACTTCGTCGCGAAGGACGGGACGCTGCGCGACCGATTCCCGACGGGCCGGCTGCCTGCGTGGCTCGACGAGGCCGATCTCGACGTCTACGCAGGGGAGTTCGAGCGGACCGGCCTGACCGGCGCACTGAACCGCTACCGGAACATGGACCGGGACTGGGAGGACCTGGCCGCCTTCGACGGCGCCCCGATTATCCAGCCGTCCCTGTTCGTCGGCGGCGGCCTGGACGCCTCCACCACGTGGCTGGCCGATGCGATCGAGGCGTTCCCCGCCACCCTGCCCGGCCTGGTCGCCTCACACGTGCTCGCCGGCTGCGGCCATTGGATCCAGCAGGAACGACCCGCCGAGATCAACCGAATCCTGACCGCCTGGCTCGCCGCCCTGCCTGACAGCGTCGCCCAGGGGATGATCCACTAGCGAGTGCCGAGAGGGGCCCGGCCCTGGTTGGTCTTCAATCTCGAAGACCGCGGCCGGGAGGCGGCAGCCGGGACTCTCTGGAATCCTGGCCGGGAAGCGCGGGCCGGGCACACAGCGAGGAGCCGCAATGTCCGGAGAGTTCGAGGACGCGGTTGAGCGGTCCTGACCCTGCTGCGGTCCGGGGCCGGTTTCCGGACCTGCCCATGCCCCAGCCGTTCGGCCTGACGGCGAGGCGTCCGCTCACCGGCGCCTCGCCGCCGTGAACGGCGCGGTCGCACCACAGGCCGCACTGCCGTTCCACCACCTGAGGAGTCCGTGATGGACCTGCGTCTCTCGGGCAAGGTCGCCGTCGTCACCGGTGCCAGCAAGGGAATCGGCCTCGCCGTGACGCAGGCACTCGCCGCCGAGGGCGTGAACGTGGTCGCGGTGGCGCGCGGCATCACTGGTCCGTTGACGGACCTCGCCCCGCGGGTGCATCCGGTCTCCGCCGATCTCACCACCGCGGACGGCCCCGCATCCGTGGTCGAAGAAGCGGTCTCCCGGTTCGGTGGACTGGACATCCTCGTCAACAACGTCGGCGCCGTACACCCCCGTCTGGCCGGGTTCGCGTCCGTCACCGACGACGACTGGATCCAGGCGCTGACGGTCAACTTCCTCGCCGCCGTCCGCACCACCCGAGCCGCCCTGCCCCACCTGATCGACCGGGGCAACGCCTCGATCGTGACGGTGAGTTCGATCAATGCGTTCCTGCCCGATCCGATGGTCATCGACTACTGCGCGGCCAAGGCGGCGCTCACCAACTTCTGCAAGGCCCTCTCCAAGGAGGTCGGTCCGCGCGGGGTGCGCGTCAACACGGTCAGCCCCGGGCCGGTGTCCACGTCGCTGTGGCTCGGCGACGACGGCGTCGCGGCGACGGTCGCGAAAGCGTCCGGTGGAAGCCCGGAGGACATCGCCCGGAGTGCCGCCGCGCAATCCGCGACCGGCCGCTTCAGCCTCCCGCGGGAGGTCGCAGACCTCGTCCTGCTGCTGGCCGGCGACCGGGCGGGCAACGTCACCGGGAGCGACTTCGTCATCGACGGCGGCCTCGTCCAGACGCTCTGAACCCGGCCGGCCCGCGCGACCCGGCAGAGCCGCGGACGTTCCGCCCGGCACGGACGCCCCGGCACCGGAGACGGACCGCGTCGGCTTGGGTCCAGGCAGCTCAGCGCTCGATTCCCGTCAGTGCGGCGGTCGCCCGCCACAGGGCCCTGGCCGTGGTTCCGTCGAGGCCGGCCCTGCCGGGCTTGCGCACGGTCGGGTGGCCCTTGATGCTGCCGAAGCCGTCCGGGCCGACGTAGGCGTTGCCGGGCACGTCCTGGGTCGCGGCGTACAGGGTGGGTAGGGCACCGTGTTCGGGATCGTTGAGCAGGAACCCGAGGCGGTTGACGACGTTGGCCGAGGAGTGGGCGGCCAGGGTCGTCGTGGCGATGCCGGGGTGGGCGAGCACCGACTTCACCCGGCTGCCGGACGCGGTCAGTCGCCGCTGCAGTTCCAGCGAGAACAGCACGAGGGCGAGCTTGGAGTCCCGGTAGGCGTTCATCGGGTGGTACCGGCGCGAGCGCCAGTCGAAGTCGTCCACGTTCAGCCTGGACTGCCGGTGCAGTTGGCTGGTCACGCTGACGACGCGGTCGGTCAGGTGCGGCAGGAGCAGATTGGTCAGGACGAACGGGCCGGTGTAGTTCGTCGCGGTCTGCACGTCGAGACCGTCGGCGGTCCGCGCCGCCGGGACGTCCATGACACCGGCGTTGTTGACGAGGATGTCCAGGTCGCCGGTCCACGTCCGGGCGAAGGACCGCACCGATCCCAGGTCGGCGACGTCCAAGTGCCGGACCTCGAACTCGCCGGGCATCCCGGCAACCGCCCGGCGGCCCTTGTCCGGGCTGCGCACCCCCAGCACGACGTGCGCGCCGACGCGCCCGAACTCGCGGGCCGCGATCAACCCGATGCCGCTGCCCGCGCCGGTGACGAGCACGGTCCTTCCGGTCAGGTCCGGCAGGTCGGCAGCCGTCCACTTGCTCATGAGCCCTCTCCCGTCTCGGTCGTCGCGGTGCCGGTCACCGCGGGTCCGCTCGTGGCGGAACGCCGTCGGATCGTTCACCTCCTCCAGTGGACGGCAGCCGGCAGCGCGGATGAAGGACGAGCCCAGCCACTGATCGGCAGTCAGTGGCTGAGCGGGCGCGCGGCTGCCAGGATGGGCGTACGGCAGCTCTCGACCGACGCCGGGGGAGCGCTCGACCCTGGGAGTGCCTGGTGGAGCAGACGGTGGACCGCACCTCGTTGGGTGCCTTCCTGCGGGTCCGGCGGGAGGCCTTGCAACCCGAGGACGTCGGACTGCGCCGCGGACCGCGCCGGCGCACCCGCGGGCTGCGCCGGGAAGAAGTGGCCGAACTGTGCGACATGTCCTGCGACTACTACGCCCGCCTGGAACGCGGCAGCGGGCCGCAGCCGTCCCAGCAGATGGCGGCGGCCATCGCCCGCGGCCTGCGTCTCACCCCCGAGGAACGCGATCACCTGTTCCTGCTGTGCGGACACGGCGCCCCGCAGCGGCAGCTGCGCGGCGAGCACGTCGGCCCAGGACTGATGCGCGTCCTGGACCGGCTGCAGGACACCCCGGCCCAGATCATGGGCCCCCTCGGCGAGACCCTGCTGCAGACGCCCCCCGCCGTGGCCCTGCTCGGGGAGCAGACCCACTACACCGGAGCCGCCCGAAGCGCCCCCTACCGCTGGTTCACCGATCCGACCGCCCGCGAGCGCTACCTCCCCGACGACCACGAGCTCAACAGCCGAGTGAACGTCGCACTCCTGCGGGCCGCGGCCACCCGGGAGGGACCCCGGTCGCCCGCCGCCCGCCTCGTGGCGAGCCTGGTGCGCGAGAGCGGGGAGTTCGCGGCGCTGTGGGACCGCCAGGAGGTCGGCCTGAGGTGGAGCGACGCCAAACGCTTCGTCCACCCGAGTGTCGGGCGCCTCGACCTGTACTGCCAGACCCTTCAGGACCCGGACCAGTCCCAGTCCCTGCTCGTCTTCACCGCGACACCCGGCAGCGACAGCCACGAGAAACTGGCGCTGCTCAACGTCCTCGGCACCGACAGCTTCCCGGCCGGCTGAACAAGGCCACCTTCACGCGCGGGCCCTCGGCAGCTTGCTCGACCGCTCGCCGGCTACGTGCTGGTCTACTACGCGGTCCGCGAGGTGAAGGAGATTTTCTCCAGCGAGCACTGAGCGGCACCGTCGCCATCGTTTGCTCAAGCCCTGTGCGTCAAGATTAGGCAAAGGTGGTCGGCGCGCAGCTCCACAGGGTCTACGCTTTACGAGGTTTGAACAGGCACCTCGTTCGGTGAGGCGTCTTCACGGACACAGGCCACTGACCCGACGACGTCGAGAGACGCCCAGGTTCAGGACAGATCTTCCCGACCTAAGGGTTGATCCCAAGTGGCTTCCCCCGCAAGGGGGATCACGCCGTGAAGTGCCAAAGCTCTGACGAGTTGGGGTGTACCGGTCGCCTTCGTGCGCCGGGACGCTCCTTGCCGTGTCGCGATGCGGCGCACAGTCGGTGCGCCCCCCGGCCGGGAGGAGGCGAGAAACATGGACTGCAGTAGTCCGGGCCACAGTTGCCCCTACCCCCGCATGCTCTCGTACACCTCCGGCACGCGGTAACAACCTTTCCTGCGAACGCCCCATCAGACGCTGCGTCATGCGCTCGACCATGCCATGACCCAAGCGACCTGACGCACCGTCATGCCCGCACGACGCCCGAGCCCGGCCCTGTCCCGGCTCGCGCCGCCGTGCGGCCCGGTGCCGTGCGTCCGCAGGGAGGATTACTGCTGCGTGCCCCCTTATGGCCCCCTCAAGGCAGGGGGCGGGGAGGACCCACCATGGCAGACGTCATGCTCGACCCGAAGGTTCCCGCCGCTCGCAGCGCGGTGCTGGACGACGCGCACATCGGTGACATCAAGGGTGCCCTCGGCACCATCAGGCTGGACGACGACGCGCCCCGCCAGGGGCTCTCGGTGCGGCTGAAGACCCTGCTGGCGATCATCGGCCCGGGCCTGATCGTCATGGTCGGCGACAACGACGCCGGCGCCTTCTCCACCTACGGCCAGGCCGGCCAGAACTACGGCACCCAGCTGCTGTGGACCCTGCTGATGCTGGTCCCGGTGCTGTACGTGAACCAGGAGATGGTGCTGCGCCTGGGCGCCGTCACCGGTGTCGGCCACGCGCGGCTGATCCTGGAGCGTTTCGGCAGGTTCTGGGGCGCGTTCAGCGTCATCGACCTGTTCCTGCTCAACGCCCTGACCCTGGTGACCGAGTTCATCGGCGTCACCCTCGCGGCCGGCTACCTCGGCCTGCCGAAGGTCGCCTCGGTGGTCCTGGCCGCCGCGATCATCATCGCCTCGGCGTTCACCGGCTCCTTCCGGCGCTTCGAGCGGGTCGCCGTCACGCTGTGCGTCGGTTCGCTGCTGCTGGTGCCGATCTACTTCATGGTCCACCCGAAGACCTCGCAGATGGCCCACGACTTCGTGGTGCCGAGCATGCCGGGCGGCTCGGGCCAGCTCGCGGCCGTGATGCTGGTGATCGTCTCCATCGTGGGCACCACCGTCGCCCCCTGGCAGCTGTTCTTCCAGCAGTCGTACGTCATCGACAAGCGCATCACCCCGCGTTTCATGAAGTACGAGAAGATCGACCTGTGGATCGGGATCGCGGTGGTCATCATCGGCGCCGCCGCGATGATGGGCCTGACCGCCGCCGCGTTCGCGGGCACCGACGGTTTCGGCCAGTTCTCCGACGCGGCCGCCGTTGCCAGGGGCATCGAGGACAAGGCCGGCCGCCTGGCGGGTGTGCTGTTCGCCATCGCGCTGCTGGACGCCTCGATCATCGGTGCCTTCGCGGTCTCGCTGTCCACCGCCTACGCCATCGGCGACGTGTTCGGCATCAAGCACTCGCTGCACCGCGGCGTGAAGGGCGC